>CAZTXH010000200.1:0-5022 GCA_964617415.1 uncultured Rikenellaceae bacterium
GAAGAAGGGATTGTCAGGTTCAAATTCAAACCTTGCACCAAGTTTCTGAAATCCGATAAAGTGTGTATCAACACGGCGTCGTCCGATCTTATCTCCTCCTGGTTTTGGGATACATGCTTTGCCAAACCTTGCGAGAAGTGGACCTACAATCATAATAGACCCTCTTATACTGTTGCTTTTTTTCCTATAATCGTCGGTTTGAAGATATACGGGATTTATTTTTTCAGCCTTGAAACTGATTCTGGTTTTTGTCTCTCTGGTAACTCTGACTCCCAGACATTTAACCAGGTCAATCAGCTTATCAACATCGCTGATACAGGGAATATTGTTAATTGTTACAGTTTCAGGTGTTAGTAGTGTGGCGCATATTACCTGCAAGGCTTCATTTTTAGCGCCCTGGGGGGTTATTTCACCTTTCAGTGATTTCCCGCCTTGAACAATAAAGGTCCCCATCAGTGCCGGTTATATCCTTTTTTCTTGCTGTGTTGCTTACCCTGCTTGCTATATGATTTACCCTGAGATTTTCTTTTAGTCTGTGGCAGAAGTTCTTTAATATCAAGGATCTTTACACCTTCGGTCATTTTAAGCTTACCACCGGAGAGCATGATCATATCACTGATAATTACTTCATCAGCAACCTGGTTTCTGTTCCATGTGACATAAGCTTTCTTCATCTGGTTGACAATCAGTGTAGTAAGGTATTCTTTTTCCTTACCTTCTTTCAGTTCGGATGCTGTATCGATCAGTAACTTGATAATACGGCCATAGTGAAGATATCTTATATCATCCTGCCGGTATGGGATCTGATTGGGTTTTTCATTCAGTTTGGTTTTTTCGGGTGGGGGATATGGGGCGTCAATATCGAGTTCAAAATCAGCGATAAGGGCAAGATGATCCCATAATTTATGCTTAAAATCTCCTTCATCACGCAAATGGGGATTGAGATTGCCCATAATCTGGATTATTGTCCTGGCAGCTCGATTCCTTTCTTCCCTGTCTTCAATGGTTTTGATGTGATCGACCATTTTCTGAACATTCCTGCCATACTCAGGCAGTGCCATTCTTTTCCTTTGAGTATTATAATCGTATGTCATTATTTTGATTTTAACTTATGCAAAGCTAAGAATTAAATACTAATTCACGAAAGAATTAATTTCACCATACGATTGATTGGAAATAATAAGAATCACCATGATGTTTTTTTATTTTATTTTGCCTGTTAACTTTGAATATTACCTTCTAAATTTAACATCATGAAAATCCTGACGGCTACTGTAACGTTATTTATGATCTCGGTATCTGTATCGGCATTCTTCAGTCAACTTCCCGATCCGGCAATCGATATTATTCATTATGAGTTTAATCTTAACTTGAATGATACTACAGATAATATTGAAGGAAAAACCACTATTCTACTTGTTTTTAGAGATTCTATTTCTGAAATAAAATTTGACTTTAAGAATTATGACAGCACAGGGAAAGGGATGAAAACAGCCGCAGTTACTTTTAACAGGGAAGATGTGGAATGGCACCATGAAGGCAACATGCTGAAGATCTATCCGAGGGAAGTGGAATGTCGTGGTGATACAGGCATAATATCTATCGATTATTCCGGTATACCTGCCGATGGACTTATAATTTCGCGAAATAAGTTCGGAAATCGAACCTTTTTTGCTGATCATTGGCCCGACAGGGCTTCTAATTATCTTCCTGTGGTGGATCATCCATCAGACAAGGCAACAGTCGATTTTATAGTGACTGCACCATCGCGTTATCAAGTTGTAGGAAGTGGTCACTTAGTAGAAGAAAGCGACCTTTCCGGAGGTGAAAGGCTTACGCACTGGAAAGAAGATGTTCCGCTTCCTGTTAAAGTTATGGCTTTCGGAGTTGCTTCTTTTGCTACTTCTTTGGCAGGAGTTGTGGAAAACATACCTGTTTGGTCATGGGTTTATGCTGAAAATCGTGAAGAGGGATTCAATGATTATGCTGTTGCAATAAAACCTCTTGCATTATATTGCAGGCTTATAGGTCCTTATTCATTCGAAAAACTGGCAAATGTTCAGTCGAAAACAATATTTGGAGGACTTGAAAATGCCGGGTGTATATTTTATTCAGAAAATTCCGTTACCGGCAAAGGACGAGCAGAAAGCCTTATAGCTCATGAAATTGCACATCAATGGTTTGGTAATTCAGTAACTGAAAAGGACTGGCATCATATATGGCTAAGCGAGGGTTTTGCCACATATCTGACATCTATATATATGGAAAAAACATATAGTGTTGAGCAACTTGCAAAAAACATGAGTACAGCCCGTGAAAGAGTTATCAGGTATTATGAAAGAAATCCGACCCCTGTTATAGATACAACAATAACCGACCTTATGAGATTATTAAATGCCAATTCTTATCAAAAGGGAGCCTGGGTACTTCATATGCTTCGTTTCGAGATCGGGGAGGAGGACTTTTGGAAAGGTATCAGGCTTTTTTATGAAAGATACAGGTATGGAAATGCACTGACAGATGATCTCAAACAGGTGATGGAAGAAGTGAGTGGAAGGGATTTGAATTGGTTCTTTCACCAATGGCTTTATATTGCAGGACAGCCCGATCTTAAGATCACCACCGGGGAGGGTAATGTAAAAGGCACCATCAATATAATAGTTGAACAGATGCAGGATTATCTTTTCACCTTTAATCTTGAATTTGGTTTGAAAGACTCCAAAGGAATAAGAAATGAAAAGATCAGGGTTCGTGATAAAATAACCAGGATAAGTTTAAAGGCTGATCCTGATGTATCAATAACTATTGATCCGGAAGTTCGTTTATTGTTCAGAAAAGAATAATACGAAGTGGTACAAACTTATAATCCCAGGAACTGAATTGCAATTCCTGAAAGTAATATCATGCTTCCTGCAATCAGGTGTACATACTTCTCTATAGGTTTGAGATTCAATAAATTGAACCCTAATTTAAAAGCCAGCACCACAGACATCATTGTTGCTATAGTTACTATCGAGAATAGCAACGAAACAACTACAGCTCCTGAAATATTATTTTCTGCTGCAGGATACATGAGAATTGGAATCAAAGGCTCACATGGCCCGAAAATAAATATAAGGAAAAGCACCCAGGGAGTTGTTTTAACAACATCTGTATCATGTACATGAGCATGTTTATCATGATGATCATGTTCATGCTTATGGCTCACTTCACCAATATGATGATGAAGATGGGTGTGTCTTCTATTCCTGACAAGGTTCCTGATACTGATCACCATGTAGACAAGTCCGAAAGCAATAAAGAGCCATGCAGCTATACTTCCCCTGAATGATTCAATGTCGACAAGTCTGTTCAGGGATATTCCCACTGCTATACCTAATAAACCAAGGGCTACAGAGCTCAGAACATGGCCGAGGCCACAGAGAAATGTAATGAACATTGTATTTTTAATTGTCCATTTTTTCGCCTCACTAAGAACAATGAACGGCAAATAGTGGTCTGGACCAAGGATTGTGTGTATAAATCCTATGGAGATTGCAGTAACGGAAAGCAGGGCTATGGAATCATTCATAATTACTTAATCTAAGCTACAATAATATTAATTAAATATGATATAGAATAGGATTGCATGGTCAATTTTCCAACAACCATCCTGTTCCTTTGAAGATAAATTCATTGATATTTATATTCTGATAGTTCAGCAAGCGTTTTGAGTTATATATGAATTTTTTCATTTGTTTATAATCATCACTGTTTTTGAAAAAGTCTTGCCGGTTTTCAAATTCAGAACAGGGAAGAATGTAGAATCTTCTTTTGTCTTTTTCAAAAGGAGTGTAAACCCATGTCAGGTAATAGCCGGCATTTGAGATAATTACAGAAGTATCCTTTTTTACAAGGTTAAATTTAACAATGGCACCACCATCCGTTCCTGGTTTCCTCTGGTTTGAGACAAAATTACCCAGGGAATATACAATAGCCCTGTTATTGTATGTTGAATCAATTCTGTGCCACATCATTTTCTGAAGTATGTGCGGGTGGGAGCCTATTATGAGGTCTGCCCCGCATAAGAAGAAGTATTCAGCCATTTCAATCTGTGTGGCTGAAGGGATTGTATCATATTCATTTCCCCAGTGAAGAAACAGAATAATAAAATCTGCTTTATTATTTAGTACGCTTTCGATATCCCTTGCAACAATATTTTTATCAAGAATATTTACAATAACGGGATCCTGTACCTTCAAACCGTTTATTCCGTATGTATAATTCAGCAATGCAATGTTAATCCCTTTTTTGTAGATCATGAGAGGATAAAGAGTATCTTTTCCAGCTTTATTCAGGAAGGTTCCTGTATGGTATATTCCAAGGCTATCAAGACTATTGATAGTCCTGATTATTCCTTTTTTCCCCCGGTCAGCGGCATGGTTATTGGCTGTAACGAGGTAATCAATTCCCGCATTCCTGCAGGCTTCAGCAAGTGCTGCCGGTGAGCTGAACCGCGGATACCCTTTATATGGAGGTCCGGCAAGGGTGACTTCAAAGTTGGCTATTGCAATGTCAGCATCGGAAATGATGGATTTTACATACATGAATACGTCATTATAGTCCCATGTCCCGTTCCCCTTTTTTTCTGCTGATCTTATTTGTGTGTCATGTCCCATTATGTCACCAATGAAAAGCAATGAGAGGCTGTTATCTTTATCATCTGGGAACTGTGCTGTTAATAAGCACTGTAGAGAGATAAGAATAAGACATAAAACAGCGTTCCTGAACATATTCCCGGGTTTTTATAACTTCATATTACAGCCACAAAGATAAATTATTTATAACTTTGAAATCTTTCTCTACTTAAAGGGAAGCATGAACAGGAATTTTTTTAATCCAGATATAAAACGGCTCTCTCTTGCCGGTGCAATCATAACTCTCGGAATAGTATTTGGTGATCTTGGGACCAGTCCGCTTTATACTATGAAGGCAATACTGAGGGGTGGTGCAGATAATTTCAACGAATTACTCATCTATGGT
>CAZTXH010000201.1:0-4979 GCA_964617415.1 uncultured Rikenellaceae bacterium
GAATAGGTCTGCAAGCACCCAAACCTCATTTTACATATGTCATAGGAGATGTAAGCAATTTTGAGCAATCTTTTATTGGGATGCAGGAAGAGGCCGGATATTCAGATGAAGAAATTATCTATCCTGAGTTTACTACAAGGAAGAACTATTTCGCAGATATTTTATCCTGGTTGCTTTTCCCTGCATTGCTGATCGTTGTATGGTTGTTTTTCATGCGTCGTATGGCGGGTGGGGGAGCCGGAAGTGCGGGAGGTATCTTCAGTGTTGGTAAATCACGCGCTCAGATTTTTGACAAAGAATCAAATGTCAAAATCAACTTTCATGATGTAGCAGGCCTGGAGGAAGCAAAGACTGAAGTGATGGAGATCGTTGATTTCCTTAAGAACCCTAAGAAATATACACAACTTGGAGGTAAGATACCTAAAGGAGCATTACTGATAGGTCCTCCCGGAACAGGAAAAACTTTATTGGCAAAAGCTGTTGCAGGCGAAGCTAATGTACCCTTCTTCTCTATTTCAGGGTCTGATTTTGTTGAGATGTTTGTAGGGGTTGGTGCCTCAAGGGTGAGAGACCTGTTCAAACAGGCCAAGGAAAAGGCTCCATGTATAGTTTTTATTGATGAGATAGATGCAGTAGGAAGGGCCAGAAACAGAAATGTGAATTTCGGCTCAAATGATGAACGCGAAAATACACTTAATCAGCTTCTTACCGAGATGGATGGGTTTGGAACAAATATCGGTGTAATCATTCTTGCCGCAACCAACAGGGCAGATATTCTTGACCGGGCATTGCTACGGGCCGGACGTTTCGACCGGCAGATACATGTGGAATTGCCGGATCTTACTGAAAGAGAGGCTATTTTTAAAGTACATCTCCGGCCAATTAAGATTCCCAAGGATTTTGATATAAGTTTTCTGGCCAAACAAACTCCCGGCTTTTCAGGTGCTGATATAGCTAATGTCTGTAATGAAGCAGCCCTTATAGCTGCAAGAAAGAATAAAACTATAGTTGAAAAACAAGATTTTCTTGATGCAATTGACAGGATTATTGGGGGTCTCGAAAGGAAAAACAAGATAATATCACTACAGGAAAAAAGGACAATTGCTTACCATGAGGCCGGTCATGCCACTGTAAGCTGGCTTCTTGAACATGCGAGCCCACTTGTGAAGGTGACAATCATCCCACGGGGCAGAGCCCTGGGAGCTGCTTGGTACCTTCCGGAAGAGCGACAAATAACAACACGCGAACAGCTGCTTGATGAAATGGCTTATGCTCTGGGAGGAAGAGCTTCTGAAGAATTGATTTTTGGAAAAATATCGACAGGAGCCCTCAGCGACCTGGAAAAGATAACCAAACAAGCCTATGCAATGGTGTCGTTCTTCGGAATGAGCGACAAAGTTGGAAATATAAGCTTTTATGATTCTTCAGGTCAATCTGATTTCGGCTTTACAAAACCATATAGTGAAAAAACTGCTGAGGTAATCGATCAGGAGGTTAAATCTATAATTGAAGAATCGTATGAGAGAGCAAAGAATGTTTTGAAGAAAAATATGAGAGGGCTGAAAGAACTTGCCGAATTGCTTCTTGATAAAGAGGTTATCTTCAGCGAGGATCTTGAACGGATATTTGGAAAGAGAAAAGGTGACCAGACTAAGGTAACAGAGGAGAAAAAAGCCAGTAAAACTGCCGGGAAAAAGGATATTAAGACAGAGGGTAAAAAATCAGGGAATAACAAAGTGAGAAAGACAAGAAAAACATCCTCTGTGAAAAATAAACCCAAAGAATAAAATATTCTGGTTTGAATAATTTTTTCAGACGTACTTTAACAGGTATATGGATAGTAATATTCATTTTAGGAGGCTTCTGGCTCCATCCTGCTTCTTTTTTGATTACAGGACTAATAATTATGGCCGGAACACAGTATGAGTATTATCTTATGATACGTAATACAGGTGTGAAGTTACAGATTATACCAGGGATGATTACAGGGGCATCAGCTTATGTACTTTCCACTCTTATTGCTGCAGAAATTTTACATTTGAAATTCGCTTTACTCCTGATACCATGTATTATTTTAATAATGATTATTGGATTGTATAGGCAGGAAGATAAACCATTTGATTCCCTGGCACATACATTATTCCCGATAATCTATATCACTGTTCCGTTTTCTCTTTTCCCATTTTCAGCTTTTTCACATGTAGGTCTTGATTCTTTACTGCCACATGGTATTACGGAATTCTCACCAGGTATCGTTGTGGGATTTTTTATTCTTCTCTGGACTAATGATACAGGTGCATATCTTATTGGTATTGCCCTTGGACGTCACCGGCTTATGGAAAGAATTTCTCCTAAAAAATCATGGGAGGGATTTTTCGGGGGATTGATTCTGGCAGCTGTTATAGCCTGGTTGCTCTCTGGCTGGTTTGGAGTGGTCGACAAAACAAAGTGGATTATAATATCCATAATAATTTCTATTGCAGGCACTTACGGTGACCTGGTTGAGTCGATGTTAAAAAGAAGCATCGGTGTAAAGGATTCAGGTACAATTATGCCTGGTCATGGAGGATTTCTTGACCGTTTCGATTCTGCAATTTTATCTTTTCCACTTGTATTTCTTTTTACTATACTTGTTGGATGATAGTGAGTACTTAATTAGTTTTGTGTAAAATATTGTTGTTTGATGAGTATACACAAGGAAGGATATAAAATATTAATTGCAGGTTTTATCATACTGGTGATAATCAATATTATTATCGTAATATTTCTTGGAGATGAAACATTGATAAAATGGATGGTTCTTTTCCTTTCGCTTGGATTATATGTTTTTGTCCTCTTTTTCTTCAGGTTGCCTATACGGGAACTTGAACCTGATCCCGGGCTGGTTTATGCACCGGCTGACGGAAAAGTAGTGGTTATTGAGGAAGCTGAAGAAAAGGAGTACTTCAGAGATATGCGCCTTCAGGTGTCTATTTTTATGTCTCCTTTTAACATGCATAGCAACAGATATCCTGTTTCAGGAACCATCAATTATATAAAATACCATAATGGGAAATACATAGTGGCATGGCATCCAAAATCTTCTGAATTGAACGAGAGAAGTACTATTGTTATTAAGACAGAGAAGGGAACTGAGATATTGATCAGACAAATAGCCGGAACGGTTGCCAGAAGGGTCGTAACATACGCAAAGGAAAGCCAGGAAGTAAGACAGGGTGACGAACTTGGATTTATAAAATTCGGATCAAGAGTTGATATCTTCCTTCCCCTGGGAACGGAAATAGAGATACCTATTCTCCAGCAAGTGAGAGCCAACAAAAGTATTATTGCCAAAATCTGAACACTCTTGAGATAATGAAATCGCTATATTGTTAGTTCACGAACAATTAGGGTAATATTTTGTATTATATTTTGAAGTTATAAATGATAAAAAATTACCAACAGATGAAAAGAAACGACGACAGAATAATAGATATAACAGATGATGTGAAGTGGATTGGTATCCTTGATTATGATATCAAAACATTTGATATCGTAATGACAACAGAATTTGGAACCACATATAATTCATATTTTATTAATGCTGAAAAAAAGGCTCTTATCGAAGTTGCAAAGGTAAAGTTTAGCGAGACCTATTTTAAGAAGCTAAAATCGGTTACTGACCCGAAAGATATAAGTTATATCATTCTTGATCACACTGAACCTGATCATTCGGGTAGTCTGAAAATGTTACTTGAGATGGCTCCTTCTGCAACTGTTGTTGGCAGTGGCAATGCAATAAGATATCTGGAAGATATAACAAATGTTCCATTCAAATCACAGGTAGTAAAGGATGGTGATACGATTGACCTTGGCAATAAAACCCTTAAATTCATTTCAGCACCAAATCTTCACTGGCCCGATACAATATATACATGGCTTGAGGAGGACAAGGTTCTCTTTACCTGTGATTCCTTCGGGGCGCATTATTGCGACTATGATATGAAGGATGAATTTAACGAGGATTACCTTTATGCACTTAAATATTATTTTGATGTCATCCTGAAACCCTTCAGTCGTTTCATGATAAAGGCCATCGGGAAAATAAAACCACTCGATTATCAGGTGATTTGCACAGGTCACGGACCTATTTTAAGAGATAACAGAGAAAAAGTTGTGGAATTGACTGAGAAATATGCCCGTGAATATTTAGATACAGTTGAAAATAAAGCAAAGAGAAGTATTCTTATTACTTATGTATCAGCATATGGGTATTCAAAACAGGCTTCTGAAATTATCTCAAAGGGTATTCTTGAAACAGGAGATTTCAATGTAAAAGTTGTTGATATTGAACATATTGATCTGGGTGAGCTGGAATCACTGGTAATTTCTTCGAATGCAATTCTTGTTGGTTCACCAACAATAAATCAGAATACATTGTTGCCTGTATATAAATTATTTGCACTGATCAATCCTATAAGGGATAAGGGCAAGCTTGCAGTTGCATTTGGATCTTTCGGGTGGAGTGGTGAAGCCCCGAAAATAATTACGGAAGTAATGAAAAGCCTGAAGCTAAAAGTATTTGAAGAGACTTATTCGTTTAAATTTTTGCCTTCAGGTAAGAAAGAGGAAATACTCAGAGAACTCGGACAACAATTTGCGAAAAGATTTGAAGAAGAATTGATAAAATAATAAAGGGTGTATCAAAAGTAGTTATCATACATCTTCTCCCCTTTGCGTTCTTTGTGAATTCCTTCGTGACACTTTGTGGTTAAGGATTTTATATTTTACCACAAAGAGCACAAAGTACATCACTAAGGTGCACAAAGGACTTTTGATACACCCTTTATTTTTTATTCAGATCCTCAATTACGATATTCTTATTTGTTTTGAGATCTTGTTCTTTTCCTCTTCCTGCTTTGGAAGGCTCACTGTCAGTATTCCATCTTTCTACGATGCTCCTATCTTGTCGCTGTTCACGTTTTCGGGAACATAAAAGC
>CAZTXH010000202.1:0-609 GCA_964617415.1 uncultured Rikenellaceae bacterium
GGCAGGTACTGGACCATTTACATATGAATGGCAAAAAACTTATGATTTAGCAGTGGCGCCTTCCATAATTTCCGGGGCAGATACAAAAGATTATACCTTCTCTACTACTGAAGCAGATACTTTTTGGATAAGAAGAATTGTAACAGATAATGGTGCTGTACCTCTTGTTATTACCGATACCAGTAAATGGGTAAATATCATTGTCCAGCCGGCTATAACAGGTAACCTGGTAGGCGAGGATACAACAATTTGCTACAATCAAGATCCCCTGAGCCTGATACCGCTTAATTCAGGTCCTTCGAACGGTAACGGAATATACCAGTACCAGTGGATGGAGAGTCTTAACTCCGACATGTCCGATTCAAGCCCTGCAACAAGCACTTCTGATCAGGCATCCTATGATCCCCCTGCACTTACAGATACTACATACTTTAAAAGAGTAGTGACATCGGGCCGCTGTGTTGACCAGAGTTCTACTATTGCTATTACAGTGTTACCATCGATAACAGGTAATGTCACTGATCGACCCGATTCAGTAATTTGTGAGGGTTCTTTATTTAACACTCTTGGAGCCTCTGCACCCGGCGGAGGATCAGGTAGTTATGATTA
>CAZTXH010000202.1:619-2651 GCA_964617415.1 uncultured Rikenellaceae bacterium
GCACAGCATCAGGGACATGGTTAGCATCGCCAAATGTAAACGATACAGAAACATATACACCCGACACATCAACATTTGCAGTTACCGAACAAAGATATTACAGGAGAGTGGTTTTTTCCGGTCCTGACAGTGTTTGCAGAGACAATGGATTCCCCATACTCATGACCAGGTATCACTATATTGAAAATAATACTATTTTACAAGACACAATAATATGTTCAGGCAGTGTGCCTCCGTCTTTAACAGGAAGCACACCAACAGCCGGATCAGGGATCTATACTTATATGTGGCAGGACAGCTCAAAAACTGCATCATGGACAACTCAGGGAACCACAATATCACCACACTCACCACCTGCCCTGTCAGATACAACCTGGTACAGAAGGATAGTAAATTCGTCCAAATGCGCAGATACAAGTAATATTATTGTAATAAATGTTCATAAGCCAGTAACAGATAATATTGCATCGCTGATTTCCGCATCGGGAAGCGATACAACAATATGTAGCGGAGCAGTTCCGAACCTTATAAAAGGAAGTGTTGCAACCGGTGGTACAGAATTACCGGGAGATTATGCATTCCAATGGTTGTCTTCGATCGATAACACTACATTTACCGATATATCAGGAGCAAATAGTATTGATTATCAGCCTGGAGCACTAACGACTACAACATGGTTTAAACGTAAAGCCATCTCCGGCAAATGTTTTTCTGAGAGCAACACTATTAAAATAATTGTTCTTCCTGATATATCCGACAATGTCATTTCAAGCGATCAGACTATATGTTATGGTACAGTTCCGGCCCAACTTACAGGTACTCCCCTTACTGGTGGGGCAGGAAGTAATCCTACATGGATATGGGAAGAGAGTGCTGACGGGGTAAACTGGACGGCAGCAGCAGGGACAAATGATGAACAGGACTATTCACCACCGGCTCTTAGCGATCCGATGAAATACAGGCGTATTATTCTTTCCGGTCCTTATGATTGCTGTATGGATACCTCCGATATAATAGAGATCGGGATTCATCCTTTACCAACAGGAGCTATCACATCTGTTACAGATACTACCATTTGCAATGGAGGGGAGGTTAATCTGGAGATCAGTCTTACAGGAGCGACGCCATGGACATTGGTATACAGTGAGAATTCAACAGGTATCACAGTGGATAATATTTCATCTTCGGGTGCAGTTATAAGCCGTGTGCCTGAAGCAACAGCCGCATTGTCGACATTTAATTATTCATTGGTATCGCTCGAAGATGACAATGGCTGTATCGCCACTTCATTGACTGGAACAAGGAAAGCCGATGTCTACAGGGTTCCGGTAGCTGAAGCTGGTCCGGATGACGAGGTTTGCGGTCCTGAGTACACCCTTGCAGCTGTTCCCAGCGACGGAACAGGAAAATGGATATTTCCGTCCCACGTAGTAGAAGGAGACATTAACGATCCGGCAGCACAGATAAAGATTGATTCATCATTTACCGTAGCAAATGTAACCTATAAGTTTTACTGGGAAGAGAAAAACTGGCAATGTAAAGCTAAAGATTCTGTAAACATAACTTTCCATAACCGCATTGATAACATAAATGCCGGGAATGATACTACAATATACTCATTCGATTACTTAATGCAGCTGAATGCAGATTCCATCAAGTCTTTCGAAACCGGCCAGTGGAGTGTTGTTGCAGGTACCGGTAAGTTTGATAATCCTGCTTCAAATTTCACAAATGCCAGGAACATATCACTGGGAAAAAATACCTTCAAGTGGGTTGTCACAAATGGTGTATGTATACTTGAAGATCTTATTGATGTAACTGTATATGATCTTATGATACCTGAAGGTTTTTCTCCTAACAATGATCCGGAGAATTATAATAACACGTTTATTATCGGTGGATTGGATCTTCGTAAAAAATTACAGGGCCAGGATTCGGTCCCTGCATATCAGATTGCGGAACTGACTATTGTCAATGGTGCGGGAACAGAGGTATTCAGGACATCCAACAAAAACGGCAACCAATGGAAAAA
>CAZTXH010000202.1:2661-4953 GCA_964617415.1 uncultured Rikenellaceae bacterium
ATTATTATCTCCTTAAGATAACATCGGTAGAGGTGCCGGGGGAGGTATTTAAAAAGAGCGGATTTATTATTCTTAAAAGATACTGAAATAGTCCGGAGAATAACTACGGATTATTACTTTAGATAATTTATGAGCAGACTTAAATATTATTTTGTTTTAATATTTTTTCTGATTTCCGGCTGGTTACAGGGGCAGGCTGTTACTGATTCAGAAAGGATAAGTCTGGCTTATCCTGTTTATAGCCAGTATCTTCATAACGGGCTGATGATAAATCCTGCCTATGCAGGTTCCCGTGAAGCTTTGAGTGCAGTCTTGTCGTACAGAATGCAATGGATGGGAACCGCAGGAGCACCGGTACTACAGTCGGTAGCCTTACATTCACCGATGAAAAACGACAGGGTGGCGCTTGGCCTCAAAGCCCATTTCATGCAGTATGGTGTTACAAGGTCAACAAATATATATGCTGTATATGCATATCATATAAGAGTAGGTAAGGGAAAATTATCCTTCGGCCTCAAGGCAGGTGTTGATATGTCCAATACCGATTATACGGGTTTACTACTTACAAATATGGGAGATCCTGTCTTTGCCAATGATGAAAAACAATATATTCTTCCCAATGCGGGGGCAGGAATATATTATTTCAGTAAAAGGTTATTTGCAGGTTTTTCGGTTCCCTCTTTCCTGAGCTATAAAAGGACTGACCAGGGATCAACACAGGCCTATCATTCGTTTAGTGAATATGATCTGATGTTCTCTGCCGGGGGACTAATAACATTCTCTCCGGCATTAAAATTCAAGCCATCTATACTGGTTGATTACTCATTACAAAAAACCAGGCAGCTTACTCAGCTCGATATTAACGGGAATTTAATAATTATTGATCTGGTATGGGTCGGGGCATCATGGAGAACATCTGAAGAGGTAATTGTGGGATTATTGCAGGTGCAGCCGACACCACAGCTTATGATCGGATTATCTTATGATTATCCGATAGGCCTGATGAACACATATTCGAAAGGATCAACTGAATTTATTTTAAGATATGAGTTCGGGTATAAAGTAAGTGCAGCAAATCCAAGATATTTTTAATACTATGTTAAGGAAGAAACTGTATATAATCCTTTTATTTTTATCTATAGTCTTTGTTACAATACAGGCTCAACAGCCCTCTGTATACAAAATCTCCAGACTGCCATTTAATTCGGGAGCATTCAGTGATATATCTCCCATTATAGTTCAGGACGGCATTATATTTTGTTCTGACAGGCGCTTCAGTGCCTTTAGTGACAGAAAAACATTTGAGGGCAGGCGGCTTTATAATCTTTATAGAATTGAACGCAGGGACAGTTTACAATGGGGGAAGCCGCAGGAAATAAACAGTGAAAGAAGTACTCTTTTCAACAGTGGACCTTTATGCTTTTCTCCCGATGGCAAGATGGTGTATTTTACCAGTGAGGTGGAAACTGGTAAGATAGCACGTAATAAGAAATTTATAAATCATCTCGGTATCTTTATCGGAGAGCTGTCAGGAACAGATATACTATCTTTACAGCCATTCTCTTACAATAGTACACAATATGAAGTTGGTCACCCCTCAGTAAGCAGTGACGGTAAATATCTCTTTTTTGCCTCCGATATGCCGGGCGGCGAGGGAGGATCGGATATTTATTATTGTGAATGGATTAACGGTAAATGGGACACACCTGTAAACCTTGGACCACAAGTAAACTCATCAGGTTCTGAGAATTATCCTTTCATGCATCCTTCAGGGAGGTTATATTTTTCATCAGACCGGCCGGGTGGAAAAGGGAATCTGGATGTGTATTATACCATGCTAACTCAGGGGAGTTGGGAAATACCGTCAACTGTTCCGGAACCAATTAATTCACAATATGATGATTTTGCATTTGTGGCAGATGAGGCGATGCAGACAGGTTATTTTGTATCAAACCGACAAAAAAGTGATGATATCTACAGGTTTGTATCGACAATAATCAGGAAGGCCTCTTGTGATACTCTGATAAAAAACAATTATTGTTATGAATTTCTTGAAGAGAATGCAGTTAAATGGGATACAATTCCATTCCGTTATGAATGGAAATTCGGAGATGGAACAAAGGGAGCTGGTTCTGTAGTCGAACATTGTTATCCCGGTCCCGGAAGATATCTGATACAGCTTGATGTGATAAACCTTGTCACAAAAGAGGTAATGTATAATGAAAAAACATACAGCCTTGAAATAACTGATATTGAACAGCCTTATATTACATCACCAGACCAGGGTACAAC
>CAZTXH010000203.1:0-4942 GCA_964617415.1 uncultured Rikenellaceae bacterium
CAATAAAACAGGTATTACCGGACGAAAATATAATATATTTTGGGGATACAGCTCACCTTCCTTATGGTGATAAATCGGCTGAAGCTATAAAATATTATTCCGGGAGAATAACAGAATTTCTTCTCGGATACAATTCAAAAGTGATTCTTGTAGCATGTAATTCAGCATCTGCATCAGCATTTGATACTTTGCAGCAGGAATTTAAAGACCGGACACTGCTTATCGATGTTATTGATCCTGTGGTAGAATATCTGGGGAAAAAAGGTTATAAAAAAATTGGCGTTATAGGGACAAAACGGACAATAAGTTCAGGAACATATGAATCGAAGATCAAGGAAAGATCGCCCGGTAAAACAGTTGTTTCCCTCGCGACACCTTTGCTGGTACCTATGATAGAAGAGGGATTCATATTCGATGACATCAGTAACGCGATTATCCGTACTTACCTGTCTGATAAATCGTTAGGTGGTATAGAAGCTTTGATCCTGGGTTGTACACATTACCCGATAATAAAGAATCAGATAAACAAGATCTTTAATTTTGATATAGAGGTTATTGATTCAGGTAAGATTGTAGCAGCTTTATTACGTGAAATTCTCGAAAAGAAAGACCTTCTCAATACCAGAAGAAAAGGTAATGACCTTTTCTTTGTCTCAGATTATACTTCTAATTTTGAGAAAATAGCAAAATTATTTTTTGAAAAGGATATAAAACTTGCAAAAGCTGATATCTGGAATCAATAATAGATAAAAACATGATCAAAATCATATCTGAATAATTAAAATTTGTATGAGATTGCCATTCAATTAAGTTATTTTTGTAATTCCTTAAAGATACAATTCAGGTGTAATGGGGCCTCATAATTAATATTATAGATCTGTTATGTCCAAGAATTCAGATACTATTAAAAGAGAAGAGGTTGTCATTCGTTTTTCTGGTGATTCGGGCGATGGGATGCAGCTTACGGGAACCCTATTTTCTGATACTGCTGCCCTTTATGGTAATGACCTTTCAACATTTCCTGATTACCCTGCGGAGATTCGTGCACCCCAGGGAACAGTTGGTGGAGTATCAGGTTTCCAGGTTCATCTGGGTCATTCAGAGGTAGAGTCACCCGGCGATTATGCCGATGTACTTGTAGCAATGAATCCTGCTGCTATAAAAGCAAATGCCTTATGGCTTAAGCCGGATGGTACAATAATTTATGATAAGGATAACTTCACCGAGCGAAATATAGAAAAAGCAGGATATATAAAAGATCCTGTTACTGAAGAAAATCTTGAGAGTTTCAATGTCATTGCTGCCCCTATTTCCTCGTTGGTTAAAGAGGCACTAAAAGATTTTGGGCTTAATCCTAAATCAGTACTGAGAACAAAGAACATGTTTGCCTTGGGTATGGTTTACTGGCTTTTTGACAGAAAACTCAAATATACTGAACAATACTTTGAAAAGAAATTTCAGAAAAGTCCTGAAATAATTGAAGCTAATAAAGTGGCTTTAAGGGCAGGTTATTATTATGCCGAAACAATTGAAGCGCTAAGTCCTGTTATTAAAATTGAACCAGCACAAATTCCCAGTGGAACCTACAGGAATATATGTGGTAATACAGCAACTGCGTGGGGTTTTATAGCTGCTGCTGAAAAGGCAGGTTTGAATCTCTTTATAGGTTCGTATCCCATTACACCGGCTAGTGGAATACTGGAAGAGCTGGCATTACGTAAAGAATTGGAGATCAAAACATTCCAGGCAGAGGATGAGATTGCAGGTATCTGTACTGCACTGGGAGCCAGCTTTACTGGTAACCTTGCAATAACTTCAACATCAGGACCGGGTTTGGCACTTAAATCTGAAGCTATTGGTCTGGCTGTTATGGCTGAATTACCAATTGTAGTTATAAATGTACAGCGAGGTGGTCCGTCTACAGGTCTTCCGACAAAAACAGAACAGGCCGACCTTATGCAGGCAATATATGGCAGAAATGGAGAATGTCCCGTAGTTGTAATTGCAGCCAGTACACCCGCCAACTGTTTCAATTTTGCATATGAAGCAGCGAAAATTGCACTTGAGCATATGACACCTGTTCTGCTTTTGAGTGATGGTTTTCTGGCAAATGGAACAGAACCTTGGAGAATTACACAAATGAAGGATCTTCCCGAAATAAAGCCTCCCTTTGCTGATAAATCGGAAACCCCATTTATCCCTTATAAACGGAATAGTGAAACACTGGTACGTTCATGGGCAATACCAGGGACACCGGGACTTGAACACAGAATAGGAGGCCTTGAAAAGACAATAAAGGGAACAGTGTCATATATTCCGGAAAACCATGAGATGATGGTAAAACTCAGGGCTGAAAAAGTTGCAAAAGTAGCTGATAAAATACCGGAACTTAAAGTATATGGCAAAGAATCGGGTGAACTTCTGGTTATCGGATGGGGAGGTACCCGTGGATTCCTTATGGCAGCTGTACGTGAATTACAGGCTGAAGGTAAAAAAGTAAGCCTGGTAAACTTCAACTATATTAATCCTTTGCCAAAGAATGTCAGGGATGTCTTCCGGAAGTTCAAAAAGCTGGTTGTTGCAGAACTGAATATGGGACAATTTGTAGATTACCTGAGAATGAAATATCAGGATTTTAATTATGAACAGATTAATAAAATACAGGGACTTCCATTTACCATCAGGGAGATAAAGGAGAAATGTCTTAAATTACTGGAGGACTAATAAAATGGCAGAAACGCATACTTTTAAATATACTCCAAAAGATTTCAAATCAGACCAGGAAGTGAGATGGTGTCCCGGCTGCGGGAATCATGCTGTTTTGAATGCAATTCAGAAAGCACTATCCGAGCTTGATATTCCAAAAGAAAAATTTGTCTTTGTATCAGGTATTGGATGCTCCTCCAGGTTTCCGTACTATATGAATACCTATGGATTTCATGGAATACATGGCCGTGCCTCAGCTATAGCAACAGGAGTTAAAACGGTTAATCCGGAATTATCAGTATGGCAGATTACAGGTGATGGAGATGCACTTGCAATAGGAGGTAATCATTTCATTCATGCAATTCGTAGGAATATAGATATTAATATTATTCTGTTTAACAATCAGATATACGGTCTTACTAAAGGACAATATTCTCCAACCTCCAACAAAGGTCTTGTTACAAAAACTTCTCCTTTTGGGACAGTTGAAGAACCATTTTCTGTAGGTGAACTTGCAATAGGAGCCAAAGGGAAATTTTTTGCACGTACAGTAGATTATAATGTAGCACTTTCAATACAAATATATATTGAGGCTGCCAAACATAAGGGAACATCTGTAGTTGAAGTTTTGCAGAACTGTGTTATTTTCAATGACGGCATACATGATATTGTTACAGGCAAGGATGTTAGGGACGAGCGGACCATCATTCTCAAGCATGGTGAGCCTATGATATTCGGAAAGAATAAAGATAAGGGGCTGGTACTTGACGGACTTAAGCTCAAGGTTGTAAAACTGGGGGAAGATGGGATTTCCGAAAAAGACCTTATTGTACATGATACTTTTGAAACAAATCCGGGAATCCAGTATATGCTTGCTAATATGAGATATCCCGAATACCCGGTAGCCTTAGGAGTAATACGCTCTGTGCCAGGAAATACTTTTGAAAATGATGTTGAGGAACAGATAAAAAGTATCCGGAAGAATGCAGAAATCAAATGTGTTGATGAACTACTCACCAGCGGCTCAACGTGGAAAGTGAAATAAATAAGCTCACCTCAGACAAATCCTATTTTAATTTTCATTTATTAACTTTAAATCCTGAATTTCCTATAAAACAGGATGAAAGAAAAAAATAATATAAGCTCTGAATACACCAAGCTACTTCATGATCAGCAGGAACGATTAAAAGAACTGGGGTGTATTAATCAGACAACTTGTATCCTAAAGGAAGGGAAACCTATTGAAGAAACACTTCAGCAGATAGTATTACTTCTGCCTGCAGCCTGGCAGTATCCCGAATATACTGAAGCCAGGATAAGATACCAGGATAAGACATTTGAAACACCTGGTTTTAAGGAAACTTCATGGAGGATGGTTCAGGAATTCACCACAATCGATGATGAAAAGGGTACTATTGAAGTATTTTATACAAAGGAATTCACTATAGAGACAGAAGGTCCTTTTTTAAAGGAAGAGAGAGATCTTATAAGAAATATCTCAAGCCTGATAACAGGATATATTAACAGCTATAAGGCACGTGATTTCATTCGCAGTATCAAAGTTGACAAGGAAGATGATGAGAATTTAGAGAATGTATCGAGCAGGAAGTTATTACAGAAGTTTCTCGAACGGCATAATGCCGAAAGAGATGTTTTTCACGACTTGCAGCCTTTCAAAGTTAAGGAGATACTCCTTGTTGCAAATCTATATGATGCTTATTCAATTGAAGGGGAAGGCCGTTTCTCTGACCATATGCTGGGGGAATATTCACAACTCAGTCTTTCTTCTCTACCCAGGGTAACAGGGGTCACAGGAGATGAAGAGGCTTTTAACAAACTGAAAGCCAGACATTATGATATGGTAATTATCATAGTTGGTATTCATAAGGATAGTCCTATGCAGCTTTGTAAAAAGATTAAGGACAGGTATCCTTATTTGCCTACATTCCTTCTCCTTAGTAAGCCTGAGGATACAGCATTCGTAAAAAAACAGAAAGCAACAGGTGTACCCTTCGACAATTATTTTGTCTGGACAGGTGAATCAAAAGTATTCTTTGCAATGGTCAAGCTCCTGGAAGATAAGGTTAATGTGGATAATGATACCAAGATAGGTCTTACAAGAGTAATTCTTCTTGTTGAAGATTCAGCCGTATACTATTCCAACTATCTTCCCATACTTTATACTCTTGTTCTTGAACAGACAAGAAGTCTTATTGCCGATGTTTCCACTGATGAG
>CAZTXH010000204.1:0-4921 GCA_964617415.1 uncultured Rikenellaceae bacterium
AACCATTAACCCAAAGGCCTTTGAACGTTTAAAAATTGCCAGGTCAGACCAGATGATGATCTCTTCATCAGTCTATATACTACCGCTTACAAAAAAGAATGCAGAGGCAATATCAAATTTTGTAAATGTAAAGGATATAACTGCCATATACAGTGAACAAGGGATAGATAGTCCTGTTATTTTTCCACATACTACAGATCTAAACTGGAACGAAGATAATTTTGGTCCTCTCTGGGTTCCCGCTAAAGGCACTACTGTCGATCTTAATATTTCAAATCTGTCCTTTTATGAAAGAATAATAGATGTATATGAAGATAATGACCTTAGCATTCAGGATAGTACAATTTTAATTAACGGAAAAAAAGTTACCTCCTATACATTCAAAATGGATTATTTTTTCATGATGGGAGATAATCGCCATAATTCAGCAGATTCACGGTACTGGGGCTTTGTTCCTGAGGATCATATAATAGGTAAACCCAAATTCATCTGGCTGTCAATAGACAAGGAAGCCTTCGGACTAAAAAAAATCAGGTTTAACAGGTTATTTATGAAAGTGAGATGACCTCACCCCAACCTCCCGCTTCTCCCGATAAATCGGGATTCGTGGGACAGGCTCTCTCCCACGGGGTAGGGACTTTTTCAGTTTGAACAATAAATATGGGGGTGAGTATATAATCTTTTTATTTTACCTTTTCCACTATTGCCTTGAAGGCTTCAGGATGGTTCATGGCGAGGTCAGCGAGTGTCTTCCTGTTTAGTGCAATACTTTTTTTATCAAGTTTTCCGATAAATTCTGAGTAGTTCATATTATACTGACGGACCCCGGCATTTATTCTTTGTATCCAAAGGGATCTGAATTGACCTTTTTTTCTTCTTCTGTCACGGTATGCATAACCCAGTCCTTTTTCATGGGTATTTTTTGCAACCGTGTAAATATTTTTTCTTGAAAGGAAATTTCCTTTTGTTTGCTTAAGAACCTTTTTTTTCCTGGTTCTTGATGCTACTACATTTACTGATCGTGGCATAACTCAATAATTTTGAAAGTCAGCGTTCCGCTTTCCGGACCCTTGTATGCTGAACAATCTGTTAATACTATTTTACTTATTTGTTTAAAACGTTAAGTAAGCTATTTATTACCTGCAAGCAGGAGCTTAATATTTTTTTTATCTGCTTTGTCTACCTGTCCATAATAAGCAAGATTTCTCTTCCTTTTTGTTGCTTTTTTTGTCAGGATATGACTCATATAAGCATGTTTACGCTTTATCTTTCCTGTTCCGGTGTATGAGAATCTCTTTTTTACACCCGGTTTTGTCTTCATTTTTGGCATATCTGTCTATTCAAATATTATTATTACTTTTTCTTCTTTTTCGGTGTAATGGTTATTATCATACGTTTCCCTTCAAGTCTGGGGAGCTGTTCTACTTTTCCATATTCCTCCAGGTCGTTTGCTAATCTCAGTAATAGCACTTCACCCTTTTCCTTAAATAATATCGAACGGCCCTTAAAAAATACGTATGCTCTTACTTTTGCTCCATCTTCGAGGAACTTGATTGCGTGACGCATTTTAAAGTTATAATCGTGATCATCAGTATTTGGGCCAAACCTTATCTCCTTAACAACAATTTTTGCTGCTTTGGCTTTTATTTCTTTTTGTTTCTTTTTTTGTTGATATAGAAATTTCTGGTAATCAATTATTTTACATACAGGTGGATCCGCATTCGGAGAAATTTCAACAAGGTCGAGTTCCATATTGTCTGCCACTCTAAGGGCATCCTGGATACTCATTACTTCTGTTTCAATTCCTTCACCCACAACCCTGACCACTTTAGCTGTGATCCTGTTGTTAACTTTATGGGCCGGCCGGGTGATCCTGCCGGAATTTCTTCTGCTTGGTACAGTTATAACTCTTTCCTCCTTATTTTGTTAATACTAATTTATCTGTTATCTTTTTAACTATGAGATCTCTTTATTAATCTCAGTATGAATTAAATTCACAAAGTCAGCAATTTTCATACTACCCTGATCACCCTCTCCCTGCTTTCTTACAGAAACTGTTCCATTACCAAGCTCTTTTTCTCCTATTATAAGAAGGTAGGGGATCCTATTTAATTCATTATCTCTGATCTTCTTACCGATCGTTTCACTCCTGTCATCAATCAGTGTGCAAATATCGGAATTATTTAGGATTTCCAAAACATTTAAAGCATATTCATTATATTTTTCACTGATAGGTAAAATGACTACTTTTTCGGGTGCCAGCCAGATAGGGAATTTTCCTGCATTATTTTCTATGAGTACAGCAACAAATCTCTCGAGCGAACCAAAAATAGCCCTGTGTATCATTACAGGTCTGTGTTTCTGGTTATCACTACCAACATAGGTTAGGTCAAATCGTTCCGGCAGGTTATAATCGACCTGTATCGTTCCAAGCTGCCAGCTTCTTCCAATAGCATCTTTAACCATAAAATCGAGTTTGGGACCATAGAATGCAGCTTCACCCTTAACAACGGTTGTTTGTAGTTTTTTCTCTGATGCCGCGGCAATAATATCCTGTTCAGCCTTCTCCCAGTTTTCATCCGAACCAATATATTTCTCTTTGTCATTAGGGTCCCTTAAAGATATCTGGGCCGTGAAATCATTGAAATTCAATACCTTAAAAATGTATAGGACAAGATCAATTATCCTTTTAAATTCTTCCCTAAGCTGGTCGGGCCGGCAGAAATGATGTGCATCATCCTGTGTGAAGCTTCTTACTCTTGTTAATCCGTGAAGCACACCGCTTTGCTCATACCTGTAAACAGTTCCAAATTCGGCCATCCTGAAAGGAAGCTCCTTATATGAATGCGGAGTGGCATTATATATTTCACAATGATGAGGGCAGTTCATTGGTTTCAGCATGAACTGCTCTCCCTCCTGGGGTGTTGAAATGGGTTGAAATGAGCTGGTCCTGTACTTTTCAAAGTGACCTGATGTCTTGTAAAGTTCTACATTTCCAATATGGGGAGTAGTAACGATCTTATATCCCCTTTTTCTCAGTACAGTGGTCAGGAAGTCTATCAGGTTCTGTCTTATATCTGATCCCTTTGGGAGCCATAATGGGAGTCCCATTCCTACTTTCTGGGAGAAAGTAAAGAGCTCCTGTTCTTTCCCTATACGTCTGTGATCACGTCTCTTTGCTTCTTCAAGTAATACAAGGTATTCATCGAGCATTTTCTGCTTAGGGAATGTTATACCATATATCCTTGTTAGCATCTGGCGTTTTTCATCTCCCCGCCAGTATGCTCCGGCCACACTTGTAAGCTTAATGGCTTTTATAGGTTTGGTTGATGGAAGATGTGGTCCACGGCAAAGATCAGTGAAATCGCCATGTGTATAAAGAGATATATCACCATCTTCCAGCTCACTGATAAGTTCTGTTTTATATTCATCACCCTTTTTGGCAAAAAGACTGAGTGCCTCATCTTTACTTACCTCTCTTCTTGTGAAAACAAGATTTTGCGATGCCATTTCCTTCATTTTATCTTCAATAGCCTTCAGATCACCGTCGGAGATGATCCTGCCATTCCCGGGATCAACATCATAATAAAAACCCATATCTATTGCGGGACCAATACCAAACTTAATACCCGGATAGAGAGCTTCCAATGCACCTGCCATCAGGTGAGCTGATGAGTGCCAGAATGCATGCTTTGCCTCCTCATCTTCCCACTTGTGAAGCTTCAGGGTGGCATCGGTGTTTATCTGACGGGTAAGGTCATAAATCTCACCATTAACCGTGGCACAATAGACCCCCGCAGCAAGCCGGGGACTTATCTGTTCGGCAATTTTGAGACTTGTTATCCCGTTTTTATATTCCTTTGCCGATCCGTCAGGAAATGTTATTTTTATCATTCTGAAGCCTCTTTTATTAGGAGTGCAAAGATAATTATATTTTTGAAAGTGCTTCACCGAAAATTATGGCACACATTTTGATTTTGTTTAAAAGAACACTAATACATATGACAATGAAACCAACTACTTGTATAAAAAAGAATTTGCAGATAAAAAAGATATTCTATTTATCTCTTATAATGCCATTTATCCTGTTCTCGTGTGAAAAAACACCCGATGCACACTTCTTTACCGACACTGTTGAACCGGAAGTAGGGCAGGATGTATATTTTACTAACGATTCACATAATGCCAACAGGTTTGAATGGGATTTTGGTGACGGATATGAATCATCCGAAGCTGAACCGGTACATTATTACACAGCTACAGGCACTTTTGAAGTGGTACTTACGGCTTATTCAAGATCCGGGCTATCAGACCAGGCGTCGATTACTATTGATGTAAAAATACCAACACTTCTTGAAATCGAGGTAGTTGAGTGGTATGATGAATATGTTGTTGAGGACGCAAGTGTAAGATTATATCCTACACTCATCGACTGGGAGGAAGAGACAAATCTTGAAACAGAAGGATTTACCGATGAGGATGGTTTTGTGGTATTCTCTCATCTTGGTCCATGGATTTATTATGTTGATGTGTGGGAGGAACACCATGATAATTATACCTTGAAACAGGAAGATGTAGGATTTATAAGGACACCTGAAATTATGCCCAATAAGATAAACAGGTTTATTGCATGGGTTGATTATTATGCTGATCATACAAAAGGTGATAATAAGCGTGGTAAACCTATGGTTATCAAGAGAATAGAAAGAAAAACGACCGATAAAACAATCCCTGGTTCCGAAACGGACGACTGGAAGGTATTGTATGATAAGAGTATAAAGCTGAAATAGTGGCTTGCGGCCCGCGGCTCGAGGTTTGCTTTGAGGCTTAATAATAATAAAGGCAATCCGAAATCAGGATTGTCTTTTTATTTATGATAGAATGAATATCTCACCCCTACAGGGCTGAATCGGTGGTGGTG
>CAZTXH010000205.1:0-4915 GCA_964617415.1 uncultured Rikenellaceae bacterium
GATATATTATCAAAACTCTGAATCCAAGGGATTTGGTTTTTGGCAGAATTTTTTCTCTTAATGATGATTCCAGACTAAAAAGCTGGTAACCGGATACTTTCAGGGAAGGGAGTACTATTACAACGAGTATGATTATACCTATTCCGCCAACCCAGTGTGTCAGACTTCTGTAGAAAAGGATAGAATATGGTAATACTTCCACGTTAGTAATTATCGAAGCTCCTGTAGTGGTAAATCCTGAAGTGGATTCAAAAAAAGCGTCAATGAAATTTTGTATAGTACCACTGACCAGATAAGGAAGTGAACCCAAAAAAGTAAAAGTGAACCATGAAAGGGATACTGCAAGATATCCATCCCTACTGGTGATCTTTGATATATCAGCATCAGCACTCATTATATCGAAGTAGAAATAAAATAAACCCGATATAATAATTGACCAGGTAAATGGAAACAAAGCTTCATCATAAATAATAGCAACAGGTATACAAAACAGAAAAGATATAATTTCAATCAGTATGATTATACTGATTATCCTTAAAATAATAAGAGGATTAATAAGTTTCATATCACACTGCCCTTAATCTTTATAGTCTCCAGAAAGACCTTGAGAAAAGAGCGAATACAGTTATTATCTCAAGTCTTCCAACAATCATCAGAAGCACAAATATGAATTTAGTAATCTCCGGAATGTGGGCATAATGACTCACAGGGCCCAATAATCCCAGGGCTGGACCAACATTACCCAGTGTTGCTGCAACACCACTTGCTGAAGTCACAGGATCAAGACCAGTCAACGTAATAATAATTGTACCCGCAAGGAAAATGAACAGGTATAGTATAACAAAGGAAATTACCGAAGTATTGTCTTTTTCGGAAACAGGTCTGCCGTTAAGTTTTATCTGGGTAATAACATTCGAATGGACAAGCCTTGTGAATAAATTTTTAACATTTCTAAGAACAATTAGATGTCTGGACATTTTAATGCTACTGGTTGTGGAACCTGTATTTGCCCCGGCAAATAACATCATGAAAATAAGCGCAATAGCTGCAGGAGGCCACAATAAGTAATCTGTTGTAACATAACCTGTAGTGGTAATTATTGATATTGCCTGGAAGGTCCCTTCTCTGAAGACTACTTCAAAAGAACTGGTTGTTTTTGTAACCAGTATACCGACAATTATGATTATTACAACTAATACAGTACCGAGGTAAAACCATAGTTCCTCAATATGTTTTACTTTATTAAATTGCCGCTTTAGCATATAATAGTAAGCTACAAAGCTGATACCTGATAACAGCATATAAAATGCAATCACATATTGGGTATATGCAGAAAACCCTGCTATACTGGCATTTTTAGTCGAAAAACCACCCGTTGCAACTGTACCGAATGTATGGCAAATACTGTCGAAGAGATTCATTTCACCCAGGTACAAAAATAATATTTCACTGAGGGTAAGTCCGAGATATATGATGAGCAGTCTGAATCCTACTGCTTTAGTCTTAGGATGAATTTTTTCCTTTAATGATGATTCCAATCCCATTAACTGCTGGGCAGTTATCCTGAGTGAAGGAAGTATAATAATTACCAGTACTATTATGCCTAAACCTCCAATCCAGTGTGTGAAACTTCTCCAGAATAGAATAGAATATGGGAGTACCTCAATATTCTTCAGAATTGAAGCACCGGTTGTTGTGAATCCGGAAGCTGATTCGAAAAAAGCATCAATAAATGAGGGAATAGTGCCACTTATAAGGTATGGCAATGAACCCATAATGGCAAAGACAAGCCAGCTGAGCGTTACTGCTATATAACCATCCCGGTTACTTATTTTGGAAGTATCTTCATTTCGTGTTATTATTCTTAATATAATGAACAGAAGACCGGTAAATGCGGCTGAGACAAGCAGTGGGTAAAGAGGTTCCCTATAGATTACTGCCACCGGTAGGCAAATCAGGAAGGAGATTGTCTCAAGAAGAAGGATAGTACTTAATATCCTGAGAATAATCAGAGGATTGATAAACTTCATGCCATTCTCATCAGAAAAATAAAGTTACAAAGATAATCAGAAATGGGTCGACATGGTCATTTATAAAATGAATTGTAAACTATTTTGTTTTATATTAAAATTAACTGTTGAATGGTCATCTATTTAGTGTTATATTTGAAAAAAAGAAAGGTAATAAGGGCATTTCTTCAGGACATTTTTTAATAAATCATTAATAATAAAAATGTTATATGGGAAAAGTAATGGTAATAGGGGCAGGTGGGGTAGGTACTGTCGTTGTACATAAGATGACCTCACTTCCGTATATTTTCAGTGAAATATTACTTGCCAGCAGGACAAAAGCAAAATGTGATGTCATAGCTGAAAGGATTGGCGGTAACCGCATTCAGACTGCACAGGTCGATGCAGATAATGTACCGGAACTGGTGACTCTTATACGATCCTTCAATCCTGATATTATTGTTAATGTTGCCCTGCCATATCAGGATCTTCATATTATGGATGCGTGTCTCGAAACAAGAGTAGCTTACCTCGATACTGCTAATTATGAACCTCTCGATGAAACCAAATTTGAGTATAGCTGGCAATGGGCATACCACGACAAGTATAAAGATGCTGGTATAACAGCAATCCTAGGATGTGGTTTTGATCCCGGTGTCACATCGGTTTTTACGGAATATGCTGCCAGACATCATTTTGATGAGATTCATTACCTCGATATTGTAGACTGTAATGCAGGAGATCATGGTAAACCCTTTGCAACTAATTTTAATCCCGAAATCAATATTCGCGAGGTTACCCAGAAGGGAAAATATTGGGAGAATGGCGAATGGATATATACAAAACCACATCAGATACATAAATCTCTGAATTACCCTGAAATAGGACCAAGGGAGTCTTACCTTATTTATCATGAGGAACTTGAGTCTCTTGTCAAAAACTTCCCGACTCTGAAAAGGGCCAGATTCTGGATGACCTTTGGAAAGGAATATCTTACTCATCTACGTGTGATTCAAAATATCGGAATGGCCGGTATTGAGCCAGTTATGTTTAATGGGAGAGAAATAGTGCCTATAAAATTCCTGAAGGCAGTACTCCCTGATCCTGGGAATCTGGGTGAGAATTATACCGGGCATACCTCCATAGGCTGCCGTATAAAGGGAATAAAAGATGGTAAGGAACAAACATATTATATCTATAATAATTGTAGTCACGAAAAAGCATATAAGGAAACAGGTACCCAGGCAGTAAGCTATACAACAGGAGTACCTGCAGCAATTGGTGCAATGATGTACCTTAAGGGCACCTGGAAGAAGCCGGGCGTTTTTAATGTTGAGGAATTTGACCCGGATCCTTTTATGGAACAGCTTAACCTGCTTGGATTACCCTGGGTAGAATTATTTGATATTGATCTTGAGTTATAAAAATATACCCCCTGAGCTGACTTAACAATCAGCTCTTCCCCCTAAAGGGGGACTAATTGTCTGGTAATAAGCATATTCACTTCAGTTACCGATTCTTAGCCCCCCTGCCTGCCGGCAGGCAGGCCTTTAGGTGGGATGGGGAGGTCGTTAGATAATTATGATAAATTACAACCTAATACCATCACCATCCTATGTCATCGACGAAGAGAGGTTCAGGAAGAATCTGGAATTGATAAAACATGTTTCAAAAGAATCCGGAGCAGAAATCATCCTTGCCTTCAAGGGATTTGCAATGGGGGGTGTGTTCGATATTGTACGGGAGTATATATCAGGTGCCGCAGCAAGTTCTCTCCATGAAGCCAGGCTCTGTCATGAAGAAATGAAGGTGCCAGCTCATACATATTCACCAGTATACAAAAGGGATGAGTTTGAATCAATAATGAAGTATAGCTCCCATATCACTTTTAATTCACTCAGACAATATGAGAAATATTCGAATTCCATAAAAAAATACATAAAAAAAATATCCTGTGGATTAA
The DNA here is from genome assembly GCA_964617415.1 of uncultured Rikenellaceae bacterium. Lineage (GTDB taxonomy): Bacteria > Bacteroidota > Bacteroidia > Bacteroidales > VadinHA17 > LD21. The sequence continues at coordinate 3,973 of CAZTXH010000205.1, forward strand.
GGATCAACCCGGAGGTCTCAGAAGTTAGTTATGGGATTTTTAATCCCTGTTACCCGGGATCAAGATTGGGTATAACATCAGATGATCTTTTTAATGGAATCCCGGAGGGAATAGAAGGATTACATTTTCATGTCCTTTTTGAATCTGATTCTTATGCCCTGGAAAAAGTACTGAAAGTTATTGAGGAAAAATTCCGGAGCTTCTTCAATTCCATAAAATGGATAAATATGGGTGGTGGGCATCTTATTACAGGAAAAGACTATAATAGAGATCATCTTATATCAATATTGAAAGATTTCAGGCAGAGAATAGATCTGCATATTATACTCGAACCGGGGAGCGCCTTTGCATGGGAAACCGGGGAACTCGTTACGGAAGTTGAGGATATTGTTGATAATCAAGGTATTAAAACTGCTATTCTCAATGTCTCATTTACTGCCCATATGCCTGATTGTCTTGAAATGCCTTATAATCCAAAGATACTAGGTGCAACAGATCCTGTACCAGGAAAACCAACATACCGTCTGGGTGGTAATTCATGCCTGTCAGGTGATTTCATGGGAGAATGGTCGTTTGACCATGATCTGAAACCTGGTGATAGAATCATCTTTCTCGATATGATCCATTATACTATGGTTAAAACAACAACATTTAACGGGGTGCAACATCCATCAATAGGCATCTGGACCAAAGAAGGGAAATTCAAGGTTCTTCGTGAATTCGGTTATGAGGATTATAAGAGGAGATTATCTTAATCTCCTGAAGTCCAGGTCTTATATCCTCAATTGCACATATTATATCATAAATAATACCCCTCTCGTCAAAAAAATTTGACATATATTATGGTATTCATTTAAATTTATTGAAAATTAATTTATAACAAGGCCATTGTGTCGATTCTCCTCAGAAGCTTTAACGTAGGAGAATTGTAACTTTGTACCGT
>CAZTXH010000206.1:0-4836 GCA_964617415.1 uncultured Rikenellaceae bacterium
TTTTGATTTTAAAGGTCACATGGAACCCACATGTGACAAGTATTTTCATTCTTGTTTGCGTTTGGAAAACATGTGGGTTTCATATATTCAACAAAATGGAAATAAGTTCAATATTATTATTCTATTATTCATCACCTGTGTAATACCCGGTAATAATTCCGCGGAAAAGCGATAACGTTTTTGCACCGATGGTACAACTATAAATATGAATGATCAAAAACAACAAAATTAATAATCCAAGAATAATATGAATAATATCAATAAGGATAAACATACCGGGTCCTAAGTTCTTAATAATGGTCATATCCGGGATCAGTAATATTATACCTGAGATTATTAATAATGGCAGAGCAAAATACATTATTAGCAGATAGGTTAATTTTTGAAGAGGATTAAACTTATTCTCAATAGTAACAGGAAAAGGTTGTTTTTTATTCTTATACATTCCATAAAAAAAGTACTTCAATTGCCTGCCTATACCCGTATTGATATCATCCTTTTTTATCCTGTAATACTTACCATTACCTGATATTATATTACCTATAATAAAACCAAGATAGCTGATTATTAGTATTATAGCAGCAGTGTTATGCCATCTTACTGCTTTAGCAAATCCACTTGTCAGTGATGGTGTATCACTTCCGGCAAATATCATACTGAATCCGGTAATAATAAGTATTAAGATCAATACTGCATTTATGAAATGCCACAACCTTACCCATATAGGATATAGATACATAGTCTTTTATCTTTTGATGATTCTGAATAACAAATGTATACCGATAATTAGTATGACAGAAGCAAAAAGAATAGTACTAAGCCAACTTATCATTCTGTTTCTGCCAGGACCAATAATACTTAATGCATCCAATACAGAGTCATTATTAAATTCTTTGGAATCATCATCCCTTGACCAGATTGCAAGTAGTGATGTCATTGCAGTAGCTTTATCTGAGTGACATTTATTACAATCCCTTACAGCCTCACCTCCTGGTACAATTAAATGAGAAACCAGAACTTTCTCACTAATAGTATTATGACAATCAATACATCTAACTGCCTTAAGATGTATAGTTTGGTTTGGAAGCCACTTATGGCTCTTCCTGAGATTGACCCTGATACTGTCAGAAAAACTACTGAACTCATAATTATCAGCATGACAATCCAGACATATATTATTATCGTATGCAATAATCTCTTCAAAGTTTTTGCTATTTCTGGCCATAAGTTTATTTACATGGGGATCATGGCAATTCCAGCAGGTAAATCCCTTTTCCTCCAGACTGAAATGAACGCTCTTACTGTATTCAGCATCAATCTCTTCAAATTTAAATGCTGCATAAGCAGGATCGCCGCCATGACAATCGAGGCAGTGAAAATGATATTCAGATTTTATTTCTTCAGGATGAGGGTATATTTCAAAATCATGTGAATGACATTCAGTACATTTAAAGCTTTTATGATTCGATTCATAAAACTGTTGTCTTAAAATAATCATCCATGGAAGCATCAAGCCTCTTTCTTGTTGTCCCGTAGCTTCATCAGTATATTCGTATTTTCTGAGTGAATGACATTTAAAGCAACTTTCATTAGCCTCTGCAAATTGAGAAACATAGTTTATCGTATCCTGAGTGAAAATATTTAGTCTTACAGATCCATTTGAGTATAAACCACATGAAACAGTTATAAAAATACAGACAATTAAAAATGACCTTTTCATTAATAATAAAATAATCAGAAACTGTAAGAATTGTCCTCAATTAGTTTATCTGCTATCCTTCTCCTGGTTTCTTTTACATTAATTCCTTTTACTCTGGTAAGGCTATCGATTGCATTGGTTATCTGTATATTATCATTGTCGGAATCAATCGAAAATATTGCATCAAATGCTGATTTCCTGATAATATCAGCAGTATCATAGATATTAACATCAAGAATATCCTTATATACTGATATATTATCTTTTATCGTCTCGAGTTTAGCCACCCTGAGTGCGAGAGATTCTGAAACATAGGTTTCCATCATCATATCTGCAATATTGTTGAGTACTTCCTGTTCCCGGATAAGTTTTCTTTCAAATTTCTTTACTGCTGCATGTAAACATATCAGGGTTACCTTCTTAAAATTGTTTATATATCTCGATTTTTCCTCAAAATATGTTTCTCCATCAGGTATTTCCGAGACTGTTTTATCCAATTCATTATAAAGTGCCTCAGCTTTACCGAAAAGATCGAAATCTCCTTTCATTGCTCTTTTCATTGCCGTATCAACAACAAGAAGCCTGTTTATTTCATTTGTCCCTTCGAATATTCTGTTAATTCTTGAATCGCGGTAACCTCTTTCCACATCCATTTCTGCTGAGTATCCCATTCCTCCGAATATCTGGACCGCCTCATCAGTAATAAAATCAAGCATCTCTGAACCGTATACTTTCAGTAATGCAGCTTCAACTGCATAATGGCTTATTGCTTCAATTGTTGCACGGCCTTTATCACCGGTTTCGGTTTTTAGTATATCTATTAAATAATCAATATCCTTACTTGCTCTGTAGACTGCTGATTCTGTGGAAAATAGCTTAATAACCTGTTCGGCAAGTTTATGTTTTATTGCACCGAAAGTAGAGATCAGGACTCCAAACTGTTTTCGTTCATTAGCATATTTCACAGAGTCGTTAATTGCTTTTTTCGCTGCACCCAGAACACTGGCACCAAGTTTAATTCGTCCCATGTGAAGGATATTAAGTGCTATCCTGAATCCTTCACCTCTTTTACCAAGTAGGTTTTCCACTGGTACTTTCACATCATTAAAATATATTTGTGCGGTTGAAGATCCTTTAATACCCATTTTATGTTCATCAGGGCCTATCACGACACCCGGGTATTTACTCTCCACTATAAAAGCACTTAGAACCCTGTCATTTTCAATTTTTGCAAAAACAATAAGTGTATCAGCATATCCTGCATTTGTGGTCCACATTTTCTGGCCATTAAGGATATAATGTTTACCATCTTCAGATGGTACCGCATTTGTTTTACCTGCATTGGCATCACTTCCTGCGCCTGGTTCAGTCAGACAATAAGACCCAATATACTCAGCAACAGCAAGTTTTGGCACGTAATGTTGCCGCTGGTAATCATTTCCATAATAGACAATAGGAAGTGTTCCGATACCACTATGTGCCATATATGCAACTGAGAATGAATAACCGGCTCCGGTTATCTCGGCAACAAGCATTTGTGTAACGAAAGATTGTCCGAATCCACCGAATTCTTCCGGTACCGGGATTCCTGTTAATCCAAGTTCACCCGATTTCTTTACTAACTGTTTCATAAGTTCCCTGTCGCTTTTTTCAAGATCAGCCATAACAGGATAAACTTCAGCTTCAAGAAAATCGCGGCATGACTGGGCAATCATCATTTGCTCTTCATTGAATTCTTCAGGTATGAAAATATCTTTGGCTTTAGTTTCACTAACCAGGAATTCTCCGCTTTTAAGGACATTTTTATTTCCCATTATTCTATAATGTTTAAATCTATGTTTCTTATTAACTGTTACTTAATGTGGCTATTATATTGCCAACTGCCTTTTGCCAACTGTTATAATCCTAAAGCCTGTACTACCAGTTCTGCGATATCAAGGTTTTTCACATCTTCTTCCCTGTTCTTATATTTCAATCCGTCAGTAAGCATTGTCATACAGAAGGGACAGGCAGTTGCTATCACTGAGGCTCCCGTTTTAAGTGCATCTTCAGTTCTATCGATGAAGATCTCCTTATCCCCTTTTTCTGCTTCCTTGAACATTTGAGCTCCTCCGGCCCCACAACATAATGCAAATCTTCTGTTTCTATCCATTTCTACAAAGCCGGTGGTAAGTTTTTTCAGAATTAAGCGTGGTTCATCAAAGATATCGTTTCCTCTACCAAGATAACAAGGATCGTGATAAGTAATCGTTACATCTTTAAATAATCCGGAATCAAGTTTTAATTTTCCCTCTTCAATATTCTTATTTAGAAACTGTAAGTAGCTAATCACTTCATATTTGCCTCCAAGATCTGGATATTCATTCTTAAAGATATTAAAACAATGAGGACAAATAGTAATGATTTTTTTTACTGAGTACTTTTCGAAGGTTTCGATAATCTGTAATGCCTGCATCTGGTAAAGCATCTCATTCCCGGCGCGACGAGCAGGATCTCCTGTGCATGTCTCTTCCTTTCCCAATACGGCATAGCTGATATTCAGATGTGTCAGTATTTTTACAAATGCCCTGACAACTTTCTTATACCGGTCATCAAATGCTCCCGCACATCCTACCCAGAAAAGGAATTCGGATTTTTCCTCCCTGAAAAACAGGTCCGCCATCACCGGGATTTCATTTTTTTGGCAGTTCATTTTGATATTTGCATAATTAGATTTTACCTATGTTTAAACTCAAGGTTATGAGTCCAAAGAAGCCTATCCTCCTTAGAATATTGCCAGGGAGCACCATTATTTTCAATATTTGAAAAAATTGCATTCAGCTCTGCAGGTGCAGCAGCTTTTTCCATCACCAGGTATCTGCGCATTTCAACTATCATTGCTACAGGGTCAATATTAACAGGACATTCAATGGCGCAGGCATTACATGTCGTACAAGCCCATATCTCTTCTGCAGTCACAAGGTTAAGCAATGATCTATCATCAGTGAATTCTGTCCCATATTTCCTTATATTCCTACCTAAAAACTCGAGCCTGTCACGAATATCCATCACTACTTTCCTGGGAGATAATTTTTTAGCAGTAATGTTAGCAGGTCAACTTGATGTACATCGTCCGAATTCATTACAGGAATATGACT
>CAZTXH010000207.1:0-2381 GCA_964617415.1 uncultured Rikenellaceae bacterium
CCATATACTATTCCGCTGAAAATAAGATGTGCACCTTTACCTGAAGCTTTCATTTGTCCGAGTCCCGGCACAAAAACTGATGAAATAATGACATTTCCTCTTGAAACTCTTCTTGCAACAGGTTGTGTATAAAGAGGTATCTCAGGAATACCTGTCAGTTGTATTTCAATATCTTCATCAATAAGAACCGAATCTTTTACCATGTTCCATTCTATCTTCTTCCCGAATCCACAGCTGACCCTTGATCCAAGATCGCCTGTAATATATGTGGGCCTGATGGTATCACCTTCTGAATCGAGCACAACAAGCCTGATGTCAACATAATCATTTGTCCCACAGCCCGTTATATCATATTCAATTGTCAGTATATCATTCAGGAATGAGACATCCGGACTTGATATCATAATCTCATCCTGTGAATAGACCGACATGTAAGAAATAATAAAAACAGTCAATAGAATGAATCGTTTCATGTTGATATTTAATTGTAGATAAGATACGTTCCATGGAACGTATCTTATCAGCTGATATTAAACGGTTAAATTATAAAAAATGAATTAATTATCAAAAATGTAGTAGAAACGTGCCATGGCACGTTTCTACAAAATTTTGATGAATGCTTTGTATTGGTAGATAAACGTTCAGAAACGTTATACGGTTTTTTATTTTCATAGGACAATTTTCGGCACTTTTTTTGCTGTTAATTTACTGAGAGACACCTCTTTTAACAGATAGTTGAAAAAACGGTTGCCTGTGCATGTTAAACGTTTAAAAACTATTGCTATGAAGAGGGAAAAAGAGAAGGTTCCGGAGTTTGATGAAATCATCTTTGAGAACCGAAACAGGGAATACGGAGCATATGATCTCCGGAAACGCTATAAGGCAGTAACAAGTATCTCCATTCTTACCGCACTTGTATTCTTTACCACTATTGTTCTTGTGGGCTTCCTGAACACTGAGGAAGGGACTGCGTCCTCCAGTACTGAAACATTTGTAATTGCAGTACTTGATGATTATGATCCGACATTGATTGAACCACCTGCTGAGATAAAACCCCCGCCGGTATCAAAACAAGTAATTCAGAATGTTATCCCTGATGTTGTTACAGATACTGCAATAACAACATCATTCATTCCGATAACTGAAGATCTGATCATTACCGTAACTGATGGTGATGTCAATGATGTTATAGAGGTTGTTGATGAACCGGTTGAAACAGCTGATACCGAACCTGAACCTTTTGTTGTCGTTGAGGAGCCGGTTGAATTTCCGGGTGGTGATGCAGCCCTGCTCGATATTATCTCAAAGAATCTTGTTTACCCGCAGGAGGCTCTCGATAATAATATCCAGGGAAGGGTAATATTGAAATTTGTTGTACAGCCCGATGGTTCTGTCGGAAGGATAGAAATACTTAAAGGTGTTGATCCGCTTCTCGACCAGGAGGCTGTAAGAGTTGTAGGAGCTCTGCCAAAATTCAAACCAGGAAAACAGAATGGTGTCGCTGTACCTGTATGGTTTATGGTTCCGGTGACGTTTCAGATAATGCAGTAAACAACGCCTTGAAACAATCAACGGATGTATCTGTGCGGCCATCTGTTCGTCGTCCATAATAACTGTCAAGGAACTGGTCTGTGCCTGACCATATTGTCTGGACCATTCCCATAAAACGCTCTTTCATAACAGGAGTGGAATGTTCCCTGAATCTGACCATATCCTGTACCTGCAAAACTGCACTTTCAGGATTACGCCACGGACAAGTGACCACTCTCAAACCCTTCATTGCAAAATAGACAGGTGTCTTATCAGGCCGTTCATAATGCCAGTCGCAGATTAGAACATCTTTAGGTATCATATCCACTGCTCTCCCAGTATTGTTGTAGCTTCCCTCCCATTCGCCTATACCTGTTGTTTTACCGTCAATAAGCCTGTCGCCCCATATCCAGAGTTCACGATCTGTTTCTGCCAGATGATTACGTATTGTCCATACCTCACCGGCAAACAACTCTGCCTTATCTTTTCCTGAACACCGTGGGCATTGTTTCTCTCCTATATAGAAAACCTCATCCATACCTGCATGGAATGCATCTGTCTCAAATACATCACATATCTCATCGACCACATCAAACACCACATCGTGTACTCGAGGATGGAGGGGGCAATAGCTTTTACAGTATAGACCATCATCATTTGGCCATTCGTATTCTTCAGGTAGCTCAATCAGTGGTGTTTCATCTAATTCCGGGTATGCCTTAAGAAGATTTCCTATGCTCCCGGCCCACGATTGATGTCCCAGCAGATTTACCTGCGGTATTATCCTGATATTGTTCTTTTTACAGACTTCTACAAGTTTTTTGACATCCTTTTTCGACAAAGCTATTGAA
>CAZTXH010000207.1:2391-4800 GCA_964617415.1 uncultured Rikenellaceae bacterium
CTCATACTTATAGTTATAATCAACCCTGAGGATCAGCGTGTTTACATGCCGTGGGGCAAGCTCCTCATCAATGAATTTTATAAATTCGTCAAGACCATCAGGCCTTGGTGCGCCGATGCAGAAGCCGCGGATGGGAAACAAAGTATCCAGTTTATCAGGTACAGGCTGTGAAAATCCTGAAAAGCAAACATTAACTAAAAGAAGGATAAGTATTTTCTTCATGGGATTTATTTTTGAATTTCATTCATATCATTCTTAAAGTTATGCAAAATGGCAGAAAAAAATAATCCTCATCTGTTTTACAGTGAGGATTTATTGAAGTCGGTGGCGGATTCGAATAAATTACCCTATTTTTTATTAATTTTGCAATCCAAATATATCTAACACGGTGCTCCTTCGCTACAGCTACGGAGCACAGGGCACGACTTCGCCTTACAGGCTTCGTCGTACAGGGTCGGTTGGCCGAGTGGCTAGGCATCGGTCTGCAAAACCGGGTACGGCGGTTCGAATCCGCCACCGACCTCAACCCTCACTTGCTCACTACTACACTCACCGAATGTATTTTCCCTCCTACGGGAGGATTCAATTTTGTTACTTTAACTGTTGCTTTATTTATACCATCAATTTCAGAATAGAGTGCATCAAGTATCCTACCTGCAATATTCTCAAGCAAATGTGATTTCTTTTTCATCTCCTCCTTTACAACTTCATATGCCTGCTGGTAATTGAGTGCATCCTTCAGACTATCACTTTCCATCGGTTTTTCCAGGTCTGTTTCAATTGTCACATCAATCAAGAACTTGTTGCCGACAATCTGCTCCTCCTTGAAATGACCATGAAAAGCATAAAATTCCATTCCTTCTATTTGTATCAGTCCCATATTATTTTAATTTCTGGGCTAAAGCCCTTATTATCTGTGTCTTGCATAACCTCGGACTTAAGTCCGAGGTTATTGGCAAATCCCATCACTGGACTTTAGTCCAAAAAATAATTTTAAAATAATTGCAAAAATATTTGGTTTATATTATAAACTTATTTATATTTGCAATATGTTTATTAAAATTAATAGTAACATATAAAAATAAAAATTATTATGGAAAACGAAGAAAAAATTATGACAGGCGAAGAGAGCCTGAAGATCATTACAGATATGATAAACAAAACAAAGGTCAACATCAGCCAGGGCAGCTTTCACCTCCTCTTCTGGGGATGGCTCATATTTGCCTGCAGTCTGGGAGAATATCTGCTGTGGAAATTAACGAATTATCAAACCCCCTGGCTTATTTGGCTTTTAGTGATACCGGGTGTTTTCGTTTCACTCATCTATGGATTTATTAAGGGACGGAAAGAAGTTGTATATACTTATGCGACATCTGTATATATCTGGACATGGATGGCATTCCTTTTTGCTGCAATAGTATTGTTCATTGTTGTTTGGGAGAGGATACAATTTGTTGGTCCGCTTATCCTGATATTAGCTGCGATGGCCTCTTTCATTTCAGGTATTATTATCAAATTCAAACCTTTGATAATAGGTGCAATAACATTCTGGATCTTTGCCCTGGTTGCACATTTTACAGGTCCTTCTATTTCTCCACTGGCGGTGCCTGCAGCGATGCTTACAGGATATCTTATCCCTGGTTACATATTAAAATACAGGAAAGATCATGGTACAATTTAAAGATCTCGATCCGGTATTACACTCACAGCTCAGACTTGCGATCATGTCGCTTCTGATAGGGGTGGAAACGGCAGAATTCACTTACCTGAAGGATCAAACCGGGGCAACTTCAGGTAATTTGAGCATCCAGATCACAAAACTGAAGGAAGCTGGCTATATCGAGGTAACAAAAAAGTTCAGGAATAACTATCCTCTAACAATCTGCAGGATAACTGATCTCGGCAGAGAAAAATTTACAGAATATGTAAAAGCATTGAAAGACTATTTGAATCCTGACCAAAAATAAAAACCTCTTTGTGTATCTTGGTGACTTGGTGTCTTGGTGGCTGTTTTTTCTTGCCACCAAGGCACAAAGACACTAAGATTCACCAAGGAAAAAATAGACTGTTTTAATTGGATGAACTATATTTCATCCTATTTTTGTAGTCTTAAAATAATCACGGATGAGCGAAGAGACCATAAAAGGAAAGGAAGAATCCAAACCACCTGTTAGTTTTATTGAGCAGTATATAATTGACGATCTTAAAGCAGGCAAAAACGACGGAAGGATCCACACCCGTTTTCCGCCGGAACCTAACGGCTATCTGCATATAGGACATGCAAAAGCTATTTGTCTCGATTTCGGTATGGCAGCTAAATATGGAGGTAAATGCAATCTCCGCTATGATGATACCAATCCTGTTAAGGAGGAGACTGAATATATTGATTCAATAAAAGAAGATATTCAC
>CAZTXH010000208.1:0-4791 GCA_964617415.1 uncultured Rikenellaceae bacterium
GAGTACAGGTATATAAACGGCGAAAAGCGGTATTTCGACAGAGCAGTATCAAATCTCATGTTACTCAAGAAGTTTTATGAAGATAAAAAATCAAGGTCAGTGTCAAGAAGCAATGATCCTGATAAGCTTTTCAGACTGAAACATACGGAGGAAATAATAAATAGTTCTGAAACCAGCTCTGATCCGGTATTGCCTGCAGATATGATCATTACCTTTACCCTTACCGTTGATCCGGATGTTATTCCAGCCGGAGAAGTGATAAGATGCTGGTTGCCCTGGCCAAAAGGAAATCATCCACGACAAAAGCCTCCGGAATTAATCTTTGCTTCAAATCCCGATTATATTATAGCACCCGATACTATGGTTCACCGATCAGTTTATATGGAAGAAATTACTGAAAATCGATCACCGGTTATTTTTGAAATTAAGTATATGTATCAGGCATCAGCTCAATATTTTAATCCGGATATGATAAAGAATATACCTTATGATAAAACATCAGACACATATATTAAATACACTTCCGAACAATTACCTCAGATCCATTTTAACGATAATGTCAGAAGGCTTGCTGATTCCATTGTCCTGCCCCAGGATGATCCGGTTACAGCTGTCAGGAATTTATATCTCTGGTTCAAGGAAAACATCCCATGGACAGGAGCACTTGAATACTCAATAATGCCGAATATTCCTGAATATGTAATAAAAAACCGACGCGGTGATTGTGGTATGCAAACCCTGTTATTCATATCCTTACTCAGATATAAAGGTATCCCTGCCAGGTGGCAAAGCGGATGGATGGTCCCGCCCGGGAATGAAGGTTTGCACGACTGGGGTGAAGTATGGTTTGAGGGAACCGGTTGGGTCCCGGTTGATATTTCCTACGATCTGCAGGATTCAGGTGACAACAAACTCCGGGAATTCTTTATTTCAGGAGTTGACTCTTACAGGATGATAATCAATGATGGTATCAGTGGCAAATTTTATCCTGAGAAAAAATATATGAGAAGTGATTTTTATGATTTTCAGCGTGGAGAGGTTGAATGGAAAGGTGGAAATATTTACTATGATAAATGGGATTACGATATGAAGGTCGAATACCTTAAACGCTCAGGAAATAAATAATGATCCTATCTGGTAAATAGAAAATGATAGAAGCCAGGCTATAATAGTCGTGTACAACATGACAAATATAGCCCATTTCCATCCTCCCGATTCTCGTTTTATAGCTGCAACTACTCCGATACACGGGAAATAGGTCAGGATGAATAACATAAATGAAAATGCAATAAGCGGAGTGAACATTTTATTTCCAGATTCGTCCTCCTGGCTCTGTATCTTTTCAACCAGGTTAACATCACCATCTTCGATTTCAGGTAAAAATAGAACACCAAGGGTACTTACCACAACCTCTTTGGCAGCAAATCCCGATAAAATACTTACAGTAAGTCTCCAGTCGAAACCGAGCGGTCGCATCACCGGTTCCAGGGCATGACCAATAGCTCCCATTATAGATTTACTCTGCTGTTCACTCTTCTTCTCCATAATAAGTCTTGCCACAGCCTCTTCCTTTTGGTTGTCTATAATATCGGGATCCTGCGCCTGGTTATTCTTCAGATCCACATAATATTGTTCTGTTTTCAGTACCTCTGTATCATAATCTTTGGAGAATTTCACATCCCTCGGGAAATTACTGAAGAACCATACTATTATTGATGCAACAAGTATCACACCTCCTATTTTCCTCAAATACAATCCGGTCCTGTATACCACATGTTTTGCAATACTTCTTGCTGTTGGAATACGGTACGGAGGGAGTTCCATAACAAAAGGTATCTCAGCTGACCTGAAAAGTGTTTTCTTTAACAATATTGCCGACAGAATAGCTAATAGGGCCCCAAGAAAATATAATACCAACAGAATGAGACCCTGGTCTTTTTGAAAAAAAGCACTAATGAATAGTATATAAACAGGAAGCCTTGCACTGCATGTCATAAAGGGAGTAATGAGCATCGTGACGAGACGATCCTGACGACTCTCAATTATTCTTGTTGCCATTATGGCAGGAACATTACATCCGAAACCCATGAAAAGCGGAATAAAAGATTTTCCGTGTAGACCGATCTTATGCATAATCTTATCCATTATAAAAACCGTCCGTGCCATATAACCGGTATCTTCCATGAAAGATATAAACAGGAAAAGAATGATGATATTCGGCAGAAAGACGATTACCGCTCCAACCCCACTGATAATCCCGTCGACAAGAAAATCTCTCATGATACCCGTTGCAAGTGAAGATGAGGTAATCTCAGCAAGCTTCTCCACGCCCTGTTCCATCCAGATCTTAGGATAATTACCTAATTTAAAAGTGGTAAAGAAGGTAAGCCACATGAAAAGAATAAATATTGGAAACCCCAGATATTTGTTTGTCAGATAATTATCAACGATCTGGGTTTTTCTTAATCTTTCAGTGCTACTTACTTTTAATGTCTCCTTTAGAGCACCAGCTATGAATCCATACCTGAGGTCAGTAATAGTTGTCTCCAATGGTTCGACAAATAGTTTTTTAAGTCTCTCTGATTCTAAGGCAGCTGTCTCAATAATCTCCTGTGAATTAACACAACCTGCAATATCCTTTGTAAATTCCCTGTCATTCTCCAGAAGTCCTAGTGCAAGATATCGTGCGGCAATAATATTGGTAAAGCGTCTGTTCTCTTCAATCTTTATCTTCGATTGAATTTCATCAATAGCATTTTCTATCTCAATTCCGTAATTAATATGAATATGTCTTACCGTAGGCTCACGGTGCTCATAAACTTTAATTACCTTTTCAAATAGTTTTTTTATTCCTTTCCCTCTGGAACTTACAGTTGGTACTATTGGTATCCCAAGCAGTTGTCCTAACGATGCATGGTCGAGACGATCACCATTTTTCAGCAGCTCATCATACATATTAAGAGCCACAACAACCTGTATGCCCATATCAATGAGTTGTGTTGTCAGGTAAAGATTTCTTTCAAGATTCGAAGCATCTATAATATTAATAACAACATCAGGTTTATTTTCAAAAATATATTTACGGATATATAGCTCCTCGGGAGAATAGCTTTTCAGGGAATATGTCCCCGGAAGATCAATCAATGAAAATGTATATCCCGACTGGTTGTATTTTGCCTCTTTTGAATCGATGGTAACACCGGCATAATTGGCAACCTTTGCCGAGGAGCCGGAAGCATGATTAAAGAGAGTCGTCTTTCCTGAATTCGGATTACCTATAAGTGCCACCTGGATGTGATGACTCTTCTCTATCCAGGGATAATTTCCATCATCCTCATCAAAAACTCCATTTGGATAAGGGTGTTCTGCCGGAATTTCTCCCCTTGCCGCTACTTCAATAAGTTGTGCCTCAGTGCTTCTTAGCGAGACATAGTAACCCATGATCTTATACTCAACAGGATCTCCAAGAGGTGCTTTTTTTATTACCATGACCCGCTTCCCTGGTAGAAAACCCATCTCCATGAGCCGTTGACGGAACATACCTCTCCCTTTGATCTTCAGTATTATCCCTGCTTCTCCCTCAACAAGATCATATAGTGTTACCATCTGTAAAAATTAAATTTACAAAGATAACCAGATTTTTATTCGAATGTCATGTAGTTGATGGTCGAATTGTTAAATACTGTCAGAAAATGTGATAATTATTCTGTGGCATCTTTCTATAAAATCTTCTACTGATCCTATATTGATATTCTTGAGAGGCTTTATTTTTTTCCTGAGATTATAAACAGCGCCACATGAAAATTGTGAATCAATAAGAATATCTGCAATAATAGCAGCCACAGAGGATGGTTTACGCATAAATGGTGCTGCAATCTTGTACAGGAATCTCAGGAATGGGTTCTGCATTCTGAAGATTGATGAAGAGAAAATTCCCGGATCAAAACTAAAGCATTTCAGATCGACATTCCGGTATTTTTTTCCCATCAGCTTACACATTAAGGCCAATAACAGCTTTGAATCAGAATAGGATCGAAGAGGATTATAATTATCAGATTGTCTTGTAAGACCCGATTCATAATTACCAATTTTATAAACCATGGAACTAACAGCAGCAATTTTTAGTGGCCGGTCATTGCCAAATCTTCTGATAATAATATCATTAAGAAGCAGATGTGCCAGGAAATTTACCTGGAAGGTAGATTCAAATCCATTTTTCGTTGTGGTAAAAACCGGTGGACTAATCATCCCGGCGTTATTGATTATTAAATCAATATTGTGATTGTCACATATTTTCTTTACAATGTCTGCTGTCTGTTGAAGATCATTGAAGTCAACCTGGTATAACCTGAACATTTTTTCATAACCAGGCATATCAATAGATTGTCTGCCGGTAGCAACAACATAGTATCCCCTGTCCAGGAATATCTTTACTATTTCAAGACCAAGTCCTGAAGTGCCTCCTGTTACAAGAATTACCTGGGAATCGGAATGGGATCTTTGCATATGATTAACAAATAGAAAGTAATTCATAAACTTATTAATAAAGTGACAATAACAAATTTATGTCATTTATATTCTTTAAATCCTAAAACCTTAAAGATGGTGATTTTCACATTTTTTAATATTAAATATCGATCAGTTTGTCTAATCTAATGTAACTTTACTTAAATTAATACTAAAATATTAATGATTATGAAAAAGAATTTCCTTTTAGTTTTGATTATTATGCTGATTCTGTCATCCTCTGCCAAGGTCTATTCCCAAGACTGGCCGCAATTCAGAGGTGAG
>CAZTXH010000209.1:0-857 GCA_964617415.1 uncultured Rikenellaceae bacterium
GCTCTGTCCCGCTTTTATTAACTATTGCTTTTTTGAAAACAGTAGTTGGCTCTATAAGATCTGACTTATTATGGATTATTATAAAAGGAATATCCTTTGTCTGGAACCTGTCAGTTAGATCATCCTCAAAACTACCCCATATGTTATCGGTTACAATAAGTATTGCGAGATCTATAATATCAAGGGTTCTTACTGTACGGTCAACTCTTTTTTGTCCGAGGTCGCCTGAGTCGTCTATGCCTGCAGTATCGACAAAAATTACTGGTCCGAAACCTGTTATCTCGAATGATTTTTTAACAGGATCGGTCGTGGTTCCTGCATGATCTGATACAATAGCAATATCCTGGCCTGCGAGGCAGTTTATAAGGCTGCTCTTGCCAAAATTACGTCTTCCATAGATCCCGATATGTGGTTTGGCTTCTCTTCCCTTTGACATTACAAAAAAATTTTTGCAAATGTAGTAATAAATACGTGTTGCAGTCCTCCTTCGCTAAAGCTTCGGAGGATAAGAGTTGCAGGTTGCTTGTTGCAGGTTACATGTTATTTTAAGTCATCGAGGGAAAAACCTGATTTAAGAAGGTTACCGGGTTCGAGGATGGTTTTTAGTTTTTCTTCAGTAATATAACCAAGAATAGCATTTGCTTTATAAATATCAATCTTCTTTTCTTTCATTAATTTGGCAATTTCAGAAGCTTTATTGTAACCTATATGAGGACTTAAGGCTGTAGTAACGGAAGGACTATGCATAAGTGCATCATAACCTTCTGTTTCATTGATTTTAAGTCCTCTTATAAGGTTTTGCAACAATGTAAGATTACATGCTATAAGCAGTTTCAGACTTTCGATCAGTGAGGTGC
>CAZTXH010000209.1:867-4778 GCA_964617415.1 uncultured Rikenellaceae bacterium
TTCAAGGGCTCCCTGCCCGCTTAATGAGCTTATAAGAACATCGTTTGCATATACCTTATGGGCAGATGAAATGACAAACTCAGGTATTACCGGATTGATCTTCCCCGGCATTATTGAACTGCCAACCTGTTTTTTAGGTATCTGCAGGGTAAGGTTTGCTGCTATGTCAGAAGCAAGCAACCTTATATCTGATGCCATTTTTTCGAGATTAACCGCATGAGCCTTTAGTGTAGCATGTATCTCAACCCACCTGTCGAGGTTTGCAGTGGCATCAGCAAGATTCTCGCTATGAGAGAGTTGCAGGCCTGTAAGTCTACGAAGCTCAGGGACTATTTCCATAATAAAAAACCTGGGAATCGCTATTCCTGTACCTATAGCACCTCCACCCATATTAACCTGTTTGATCCTCTCGAAACATTTTGATACTCTCCACCAGTCGCGCGAAAGGGCATCATTATATGTGCTGAAAAGAAGTCCGAATGATGATGGGACCGCCTCCTGTAACTGCGTATATCCCGGACGCAATTTATCCCTGGTCTCCTTTTCCTGTGCTTCAATCTTTGGCCTAAGTTCATTTATTGAATTCTCAAGCGTCTCAAGGAGTTTCATTACAGCTATTGTAAGTGCGGTTGGGATTACATCATTTGTCGACTGGTAGATATTAGCATGTTCAGTGGGATCAATAAAAGTATAGTCGCCACACTTATTACCTGTTTTAAGAAGGGCAAGGTTTGTGACTATCTCGTTTATATTCATATTGATACTTGTTCCGGCACCTCCCTGTACCGCAGGAACAATGAAATGATCAAAATGTTCTCCATCAGCAAGCTCTTTTGCTGATACTGTTAAGGCATCAAGTATGTTGTCTTCTATGACTTTGAAGGGTAGGTTATTTCCGGATTTTTCTATAGCAGCATCGCGGAATTTCCTGTATGTATTATAGCAGGCGAGTTTAACAGTACCAACGGTTTTATACCATTCTGCAGGGAATGGAGTATCACCAGGGAAATTTTCCTTTGCCCTCAATGCATGGATCCCGTAAAGTGCCTCAGCAGGAATCTGTTTTTCTCCTAATATGTCTTTTTCTGTACGAAACATTAACCATTTACCCCTTTCCCCCAATGGGGAGTGTAATTAGTAAATTGAATTAGCCCCCCCTGCCTGCCGGCAGGCAGGCCTTCAGGGGGGATGGTGGGCAACACCGGCAGAGAGTTAAATGATGTTGGATCCTGATACAGGCCTGGCGTATGAAACAACATCTGCCCCGGTTATTTCATCTTTGCAGAGGATGATCAGTCTTTCAAGTACATTCCTGAATTCCCTGATATTTCCTGTCCACTCAATTTTCTGCAATTCTTTCACAGCATCAGGTTTTATTATCTTCTTACTCATCCCGTATTCATTGCAGATCATGGTATTAAAGTGTTCTGCAAGTAACGGGATATCCTCTGTTCGTTCATTAAGTGTGGGTACATGTAGAAGTATCACGCTCAAGCGGTGATACAGGTCTTCCCTGAACCCGTTCTTTTCTATCTCATGTTTGATGTTCTTATTTGTAGCTGTTACTATCCTTACGTTAACTTTTATATCTTTATCGGACCCCACTCTTGTTATCCGGTTTTCCTGCAGAGCTCTAAGTACTTTTGCCTGTGCTGAGAGGCTCATATCACCTATTTCATCCAGGAAAAGTGTTCCTCCGTTTGCCTGTTCGAATTTTCCTATACGCTGTTTTATAGCTGAAGTAAATGATCCTTTCTCATGTCCGAACAGCTCACTTTCAATTAGTTCGGAAGGAATTGCCGCACAGTTTACCTCCACAAACGGTCCCTTTGCCCTGCTGCTTTTTTCGTGTATCTGGTGTGCTACCAACTCTTTCCCGGTTCCGTTTGCTCCTGTGATGAGTACTCTTGCTTCGGTAGGAGCTACCCTATCTATCATCTCCTTTAACTTTTTTATAGATTCCGACTCACCGACAATTTCATACATTTTACTCACCTTATTCTTCAGAACCTGTGTTTGGGTGATGAGAGTCGATTTGTCCATAGCATTACGGATGGTTATCAGGAGACGGTTGAGGTCAAGAGGTTTTTCGAGAAAATCGTAGGCTCCCTTTTTGATTGCTTCGACGGCTGTATCAATATTCCCATGTCCCGATATCATTATAACAGGGGTTACATTGGAAATATCATTTATTTTTTCAAGTACCTCTATCCCATCCATCTTTTGCATTTTGATATCGCACAGTACAATATCATAGGTATTGGCTGAAAACAGTTCTATACCAGATGGGCCATCTTCAGCCAGGTCCACTTCATGCTTTTCATATTCCAGAACCTCCTGCAAGGTGTTCCTGATAGCTTTTTCGTCATCAATTACAAGTATTCTCGGCATATTATTTGTTTTTAACCACGGAGTCCCACTGTTTCATTCATACTATTACCGTTCTTTTACCCTCACATTTATTTCATTATTCCACAATCCGTAATCCGCAATAATATTCCCCTATCCCGTATATCTCAGCCACTTCCATAATTCTTTCCAGGAAGATCTTTTCCCATACATAAGTATTCCTGTTCTGTACACTTTTGCTGCCATCCAGACAAAACCGATAAATGTTATGACCATAAGGAACATTGAAAGGGCTATCTGCCAGAATGGTACTCCAAATGGTAAACGAGCCATCATCACGATGGGGGAGGTGAAGGGGATTATTGAAAACCAGAATGCCATTGAACTCTCAGGGTTCTGCATGGTTCCCATAGCTACCATGAGAGCAAGTATTATAGGTATTGTCACAGGCAGCATAAACTGTTGTGTCTCTGTTTCATTATCAACAGCTGAGCCTATTGCTGCAAAAATGGAAGCATAAAGAAGGTAACCTGTAAGGAAATAAAATATAAATGAAAAGATTATCAAAAGCCAGTCCTGGTTCATGGCATTTTCAAACAATCTGGCAAATTCCTCGAGACCTTCGGACACTTCTTCTGTCTGAACAGCAGGTGTAGTCTCCTGGTTTTCTGCCAATATATTCTGAGGCATAGTTTGGGCAACCTCTGTGATGTTCTTATCTTTAAAGACAACTGTTTTTACTACCGAAACCATACCTATTGTAAGGATCACCCATATCAGAAACTGTGTTAATCCTACCAGTGCTATACCTACTATCTTACCCATCATCAGTTGTACAGGTTTTACAGAAGAGACAATAACTTCCACAACCCTGCTGGTTTTTTCTTCGATAACGCCTCTCATCACCTGGGCCCCGAATACAAAGACGAGTATATACATCAGGAATCCTCCTAAATATGCCAGGGCCATAGCTATTCCGGTACTCGTTTGTACTGATTGTCCCGAATCGTCAATCCTGATTGTCTGAACGGAAACCTTTGTATTTACATCTTTCAGAATATCATCGAGGTTCTGAATATTGTAGGAGAGAAGCTTTTGTTTCTCTATTTCCTTTTCAAGCGAAGAAGATATATGTTCCAGAAGTCCTATTGGTGGTTGTTTTTTAGAAATCAGTTGTATTGCATCGGGTGTATTTATTATTTCAGGTGAGATCCACAGGATACCATAATATCCGGCTTCTTCGAAATTTGTTTTCAGATCATTGACAGACGTATTTTCAAGGTATATATAATCAGCATCTTTTGTATCGGGTATTGCGTTTAAGAAAAGATTAGTTCCATCTTCGATTACGGCTATCTTCTTGAAATCTTTATCGTCGTTAAGCATTATCAGAGTGGGAACAAATATAAGTGCTGCCAGTAGCACAGGGGCAAGGATAGTCATTATTATGAATGATTTTTTCCTTACTCTTGTAATGTATTCTCTTCTTATAATAACAGATATCTTATTCATGTGTAAATAATTTTGATTTTAAAGGTCACATAGCTTGTCCCGCACAGCGG
>CAZTXH010000210.1:0-4751 GCA_964617415.1 uncultured Rikenellaceae bacterium
TTCATAGACAGAATATTTCAGAAATAATTTACGCAAGCTATGATGAATTGAAGAAAATCAGCACCCTGAAAACACCTCATAATGCACTGGCTGTAATTGAGATGCCTGATATAAAGACAGACCGGCCCTCTTTCAGTAATGAGCTCACAGTTGCACTTGACTCTATTCAGGATCCCGGTAACCTGGGAACAATAATAAGGGCAGCAGCCTGGTTTGGAATCAGAAATATTTTATGTTCAAAAAATAGTGTCGATGTGTATAATCCAAAGGTAATACAATCGAGCATGGGAGCTCTACTTCATGTGAATGTAACCTATGGTGATATCGGCAAACATCTGGAATCTGCTTTTAACAATGGTATTAAAATCTATGGAGCTCTTATGAAAGGTAAATCAATATATTCATGCGAACTTTCAGATAAGGGCATTATCGTCCTCGGCAATGAATCAAAAGGAATAAGTGTTGATCTTCTTCCATACATCACCGATAAGATTATGATACCTAGCCTCAATAAAAAATCTCCCGGGATTGATTCCCTGAATGTAAGTATGGCAGCTACTGTGATTTTTTCGGAATTCACACGCAGGAATTTAAAATAAATATAAGTCAAGGGTATAGCTTTCAGGAGAGTCTTACAAGGATTCTTCTATCTTATTCAAAATGAAATGCCAGTATCCAGATCTGCGATCTTACCTTTTCGATTGCATTACGAAACTCAGGGTATCCCGGTGCTTCATCATCAACAAGAACATTCCTGATTCCGTTCGACATCTTTATCTCTACCGATAACTTAAAATAGGGAAGATAAAAATCGAGCCCCGCACCGGTCTCAAAATAAAGATCTGACCTTTTGAGCCTGATATAAACCGGACGTTCCTCATCAAACTCCTTTTTGCCTGCAAGGTCATATCTGTAATTAAGTCCTCCGATAAGATAAGGACGTATATTATTGAGTCTGTCTCCTTTAAATTTAACCAGCAAAGGAAACTCCATAAAGGATGATTCAACCCTCTGATGCTGATTATATATCTGCTGGTTTTTATAATACCTTACATTTCTCTGTCCAAAAGATACCCCGGGAAGAAACCTGATATCGATATACCTTGAAGGATGTAAATTGGTAACGATCTGAATATTTATTCCCGGATTAAGACGTGTAACTTCAGGATATAAAGAGTCTGTTTCCATATATTGCCGTGAAGGAATGATGTTGAAATCCATTGTATTCAATCCGATACTGAAGCCGAAATGGAGAAGCTTCTCATCGTACCATGACTTGTTCATGGGTTTTTCCTTCTGTCCAAATATCTTACAGGGTATAAAAAGGAGAATGTATATTATTAATATAATCAGTGCTCTCTTATTCAAACCTCCAGGTATAATATTCCGATGCTGCAAGATAATAAACTGCTTTAAATTATAATTATTGCTCTTTTTTTTTAATACCGGTATAAATAGTGGCAACACCCATAGTAAGTTTTTTTTGACTTACATCCGAAAAACCAGCGCTTGTAATTAAACTCATAAACTGCTCATTTTCTGGGAATTGCATTACTGATTCCGGTAAATACCTGTATGCTGTCCTATTCTTCGAGAAGATCCTTCCGATAAGGGGCAGAAGTTTAGTAAAATAAAGAAAATATAAGTGCATAAATAATAAGTTAGCCGGTTTTGAGAACTCCAATACCATTATCATACCACCTTCCTTCAAAACACGGTTCATTTCAACAAGTCCTTTCAGCCGGTCAGAAAAATTCCTTACTCCGAAGGCAACCATTGCTATATCGAATATATGATCTCCGGAAGGTATGTTTTCAGAATCACCATATATCAGCTCAATCCTGTTTGAAAGACTTTTTTTTGTGATTTTCATCCTCCCCTCTTCAAGCATCTTTTCCGAAATATCCATAGCTGTTACATGATATGGATTAAGCTTAATGGCAGCAATTGCAAGATCTCCTGTCCCTGTTGCAACATCAAGAATTTTTGGGTTTTCATACCTCCCGGAGATAGCTTTTATTGCTTTAGCCCTCCATGATCTGTCCATCCCAAATGATAAAAGATGATTCAGGAAATCATAACTGCCGGCAATGTTGTCAAACATTGAACCGATGGAGGATTCCTGACTCTTCCCTGTTTTTCTACCTTCCTCTTCCATTGAAGAGGTAAAGATATGGAAAATAAGATTGAAGCGAATTGAACCTCATACTTACACAAAGAGATAGGAATTAATTCCTATTTTTATACATTTCAAATTTAAATTTATATACATGGACAAGATAGTTATGATAACCGGTGCAACAGCCGGTTTTGGTTGGGCTACAGCACTTAAATTTGCTCAGAACGGATATAATACAATAGTTACAGGCAGGAGAAAAGAGCGCCTCGATGAACATATAGAAACTTAAGTATATTACTGGTTCATGAAGCCCTGTTCTTTTAATACTCCCAGTAGTAATTTTGAGAACTGTACATTATCTGATTTTGTATACCTCACATCTGTAAACACCTGAGCAAGGGTCTCCTTATTATTTTCTTTTACAAATTGCTCGGAGTCTGATCTCTTTTCTTTTCCGAAAAAGTAATTATCGATATCTTCCTGGGAATAATCTTCGTATATCTCTTTATGTACAACAGCCTCCAGGGGAAGCCTGTCAACCTGTTCAGGTTTTTCTGCCGGCCATCCAAGGGTGACAGTGGTCACAGGAACGACACGCTCAGGCAGGTTCAGGACTTTAATTATTTCATGAGCCATATATGTTGTCGTTCCAAGATAACATATACCAAGACCTCTGGCTTCAGCAGCGATACATAATGTTTGCGCAACCAGGAGTGCATCAATTGCAGCTGTGAAAAAAGAGAGGAAATTATCATAACCTGGATCTGCTTTCCTCAGGCGGCACCATCTATTGAACCTGTTGAAGTCGGCACAGAAGGTAAGAACAACAGGAGCTTCTGTTACCATACTCTGGTTAAAATGAAGAGGTGCAAGTTCCTGTTTTTTCCCCGGATCTCTTGTAATTATAACACTGTATACCTGCATATTACCTGTTGTTGATGTACGACATGCAGCATTCAGCAAATCATTTAGAAGATCTTCTTCAATATCTTCTGATGTATATTTGCGGATTGTTCTCCGGCTGAGCAGTAATTCTGATATATTGTCCATTATACCTTTCATTTAAATTCCTCACAAAGGAAATAATTTCTTATTTAACCTCCGGGCTGATTGAGAAGGATTTTCTTATCTTAGTAAAAATATATCAAAATATGAGCAGACCAGTTACATTATTCACAGGACAGTGGGCAGATCTTCCTCTGGAAGAAGTCTGCCGGAAAGCCCAATCGTTTGGATATGACGGGTTGGAATTAGCATGCTGGGGCGATCATTTTGAAGTTAATAAAGCAAATGAAGCTTACTGCAAAGCTAAATTAAAACTACTTGACAAATATGATCTAAAAATATTTGCCATTTCACATCATCTTGTGGGACAAGCAGTTGCTGACCAGATTGATGAACGCCACAAGGATATTCTTCCTGAATATGTATGGGGAGATGGTAAACCTGAGGGAGTTCGTAAGCGTGCTGCTGAGGAAATGATAAAAACCGGAGAGGCCGCTAAACGTCTTGGAGTAAATGTGGTTAATGGATTTACCGGAAGTCCTGTATGGCATCTTATTTATTCTTTTCCTCCAACTCCTCCCAGGATGATAGAAAATGGTTTCAGGGAATTTGCCAAACGCTGGAAACCAATTCTCGATGCATATAAAAAACTTGGTATTCGTTTTGGGTTGGAGGTCCATCCTACAGAAATAGCATTTGATATCACATCTGCACGAAAAGCACTAAAAGCCCTTAACAACCATCCGGCATTCGGTTTTAACTATGACCCTTCACATTTAGGATACCAGGGGGTAGACTATGTTGGATTCATACACACATTCGCCGATCGTATTTTTCATGTTCACATGAAGGATGCCGGGTGGTCTGATATCCCGACAGAAGCCGGTGTATTTGGTGGACATACTGAATTCGGAACAAAAGGACGTTACTGGGACTTCAGAAGCCCCGGCCGTGGTAATATAAACTTTGAAGAGATAATCAGAGCTCTTAACCGGATAGGATACAGAGGACCGCTATCGGTGGAATGGGAAGATAGTGGTATGAACCGTGACCACGGAGCAAGAGAGGCATGTGAGTTTGTGAAAGCTGTTGATTTCCCTCCTTCCGATATTGCTTTCGATTCTGCATTTGAAAAATAGCTAAAACATATAATCATGAAAAAAATAAGAATGGGTATGATTGGAGGCGGCATAGGTGCATTCATAGGCGATGCACACCGTCGCGCTTCACGAATATGTAACGATTATGAATTGGTGGGCGGTGTATTCGATGCTGATTACGCAAAAAGTAAAGAATTTGCTGTTAAAGAAGGCTTAAGCCTTGACAGATGCTATAATAGCGTTGATTCTCTTATCAATGGAGAACTGGCATTAACTAAAAAGGAGAGGATGCAGGTCATCGCTATTGTAACCCCAAACCATCTTCACTATCCTTTTGCAAAGAAATTCCTTAACAATGGTTTTCATCTTGTTTGTGAAAAGCCGATGACACTTACTGTTGAGGAGGCTCTGGAACTTGAAAGGCTTGTAGCCAAAACCAAACTGACATTTGCACTTACTCACACATATACAGGTTATCCGATGGTACGTCAGATGAGGGATATGATAGCAAAGGGTGCTCTTGGTAC
>CAZTXH010000211.1:0-4742 GCA_964617415.1 uncultured Rikenellaceae bacterium
CAGTAAGGATGAATGGAGTTTCCTTGAGGGGGTTAATCTTAAAGTAGCCATTGCACACGGCCTTACAAATGCAAATAAAATATTGAAACAGGTTAGAAAAGGAAAATCACCATATCACTTTGTCGAGATAATGGCTTGCCCGGGCGGATGCCTCGGAGGAGGAGGACAGCCTATACCTACAAGTTTGGAAATCAGGGAAAAACGTATGAAAGCTATATATGCTGAGGATGAACATATGCAATATAGAAAGTCACATGAAAATCCTGAGATAATTGCAGTTTATAAGGAATTCCTTGGAAAACCTAATAGTCATGTTTCCCATGAACTTCTGCATACACACTATGTGGAGAGGGAAAATTACTAAATAGAAAAACCGGTGAATACCGGCTTTTTTATTATCTTGCAATCTTGCAGTCTTTAGATCTTACAGTAACACCACTTAACTATTCCTACCTTTTTCCTATCTTTATAAGGAGTTAACATAATCACAATGGAAATACACCTTACCTGGAAAACAAAGTTATTCAGCAGAAATTTTGAGATATATAAGTATAATACTCTTGCTGGAGAGGTAATAAATAAAAACTGGTCAAAAAAATCTGTATGTAAATTAAATGGTAAAGAATTTTTGTTTGAAACAAAAGGAGTTTTTAAGTCTGAAACACGTATTATAGATCTGTCTGATTATAAGGAAATTGGAAATATTAATTACACTAAATGGAAAAGAAAACCTTTGATAAATCTGCACAATATTGAGTTTAAATGGCAGTTTGACAATTTTTTAAATACAAGGTGGAGTGTTAGTAACAAGAACGGATTTTTAATAAAATATCATTCAAAAGGTTTCAAAGGGACTATAGATTCTTATACCAATGATGAAGCCCTTATTTTGACAGGCTTCTATATAAGGAATTATTACAAAAAGAAATCCGAAGTAGCTGCAGCATCTTCTTAGGGATCATGCTTTGTAAGCCGAAACCTGGGAACCCGGAATACTGAACCTGGAACACGAACCCCGGACCCTGGTCCCTTGTTATGAGAAAAATAATCCATATCGACATGGATGCTTTTTTTGCATCAGTTGAACAGCTCGATAATCCGGAACTGAGAGGGAAACCTGTTGCAGTAGGCGGGAGCGGTGAGAGGCATGTTGTTGCTGCGGCCAGCTATGAGGCAAGGAAATTTGGTGTCAGATCAGCTATGCCGTCTGTTACTGCAAAGCGCCTGTGCCCGGATCTTATCTTTATACGACACAAGTTCGGAAGGTATGCGGAAGTTTCAGAGCAGGTAATGGAAATCTTTAAAGAGTATACGGATATTGTTGAGCCTCTTTCTATTGATGAAGCTTTCCTTGACGTCACAACAGATAAAAAAGGTTTAGGCTCTGCAACATTAATTGCCAAAGAGATAAAGAAAGAGATACATAATACAACAGGACTTACTGCTTCGGCAGGAGTCTCTTTTAATAAATTCCTTGCCAAGATTGCTTCAGATATAAAGAAACCTGATGGTATATTTATTATCAAACCCGGTGATGCGGAGAGATTTATAGAAGAACTGCCAATAGAGAAGTTTTATGGCATTGGTAAGGTAACTGCCGGCAAGATGCATAAGCTTGGTATACACAACGGACATGATCTTAAAAAGTGGGATCTGCCTGATCTGATAAGAAATTTCGGAAAAGTTGGGAAGTTTTTTTATGATATTGCCAGAGGGATTGATGAACGCCTTGTTCAAACTGAAGCTGAACGTAAATCTGTTGGTACGGAATTGACGTATGAAAAAGATCTTACTACCGAATTTGAGATAGTGGCTGAACTTTATAAAGTTGAGAAAGAGCTGATAAGAAGATTAAAAGATACTGGGGCAGCAGGGAGAACAGTAACAATAAAAATAAAGTTTTCTGATTTCAGACAAATAACACGCAGCAAAACAATTCAGGATTATATAAGGGATTTTGATGCTTTGCACAAGGAAGTCACAGAAATAAGGAAATCATTGAAACTGGAAGGAGAAAAAATAAGATTGTTAGGAGTTGCCATTTCAAATCTCGAATCGGATGCTCAGAACGAATTACAACTGGACCTTTTTGATGTTACCTGACAAACAGACTGCAAGACTATCACATTATCATTCCTGCCCCTACTGTCTCATGAGTGCCTTCGTCAATAAAAATAACACTACCGGTAATATTATTTTTTTTGTAGGCATCATAGAAAAGTAATTTCGTGGATTTGATGTCAATATTTACTATCTCATTCATCCCTGCCTGAGTTATATTGGTCTCATTATCAAGTGTATTAATATTAACCCGGTAATTTAATGACTCTACCCTACAATATGTCTCATTGGTATTTGTCCTGACAATATATTTGTTTCCCTGCTTTAAATCTTTTTCATTGAACCAGCATACCATAAGATTAATATCACGTCCTGATAGGGGTAATTCATCAGGTTTTGCTATCATATCACCCCTGCTCACATCAATCTGGTCTTCGAGAGAAACACTTACAGAGTCTCCGGTTGATGCAGTAGCTATATACTTTCCGTATATATCGATTGATTTTATTTTAGTCTGTAGCATGGAAGGGAGAAGGATTATATTATCACCAGCATTAAATGTACCTCCTGCTATTCTTCCTGCATATCCTCTGTAGTCGTGGTATTGTTCCGAAAGAGGTCTGATTATAGTCTGAACCGGCAAGCGGGCTTCATGAGAGTTTTTATCTTTTTTAATTTCTAATGTCTCGATAAGATTAAGAAAAGTATTGCCGTTATACCAGTTGGTATTTTGTGATTTTTCCACAATATTATCGCCGTATTTTGCACTGATTGGCATATAATGAACATCTACAATCCCAAGTCTTTCTGTAATTTTTGCAAGTTCATCCATTATCTGAAGGAATACATTTTCAGAAAATGCAACCATGTCCATTTTGTTGACACAAAACACAATATGCCTGATATCGAGCAAATTTGCAATATAGGTGTGTCTAAAGGTTTGTTCCATAACACCCTTTCGGGCATCGATAAGTATAACCGCAAGATCGGCTGTACTTGCACCGGTTACCATATTACGGGTATACTGGATATGGCCAGGAGTATCAGCTATGATGAATTTGCGGGCAGGAGTGGAAAAATAGCGGTAGGCAACATCAATTGTAATTCCCTGTTCTCTTTCCGCTCTTAATCCATCAGTCAGTAATGACAGGTCCACCTCCTCCTTGCCCAGCCGTTTACTCGACTGGGTAATATGTTCCATCTGGTCTTTGAAGATCGATTTACTGTCATAAAATAATCTTCCTATTAATGTGCTTTTCCCGTCATCGACACTTCCTGCAGTCGTAAATCTCAACAAACTCTTATATCCGCTTTCTCCGTTAATCTTCATTCTCTCCTTGTTTCATTTAAAATTCATTTCTTACTGCTGTCTTTCGCTTTTCGCCCTCAGCCCTTCGCCTAAAAGTATCCTTCTTTCTTGCGATCTTCCATAG
Organism: uncultured Rikenellaceae bacterium; assembly: GCA_964617415.1. Lineage (GTDB taxonomy): Bacteria > Bacteroidota > Bacteroidia > Bacteroidales > VadinHA17 > LD21. The sequence goes on from CAZTXH010000211.1 coordinate 3,495, forward strand.
CAGCCTCAGATCTTTTGTCATCATATCTGCCTCCTCTTTCTGTGATCCTTGTTGCTGCAATTTCTTTTACAATCTCATCGATTGATTCTGCATTAGAGATAGTAACTCCGGTACAGGTTATATCACCTATTGTTCTGCATCTGACATTTGTTTCGAATACCTTTTCTGTGGGTTTTAATTGCATAAAAGGAGCCCATGCAAGGTATACGCCGTTTCTTTTAAAGATTTTTCTACGGTGTGTATAATAAAGACTGGGTAAAGTAATGTTTACATTCTTAATATATTGCCATACATCAAGCTCTGTCCAGTTACTTATTGGGAAAACCCTGAAATGTTCACCGAAGTTTTTATAACCGTTAAAGATATTCCACAGTTCAGGTCGTTGATTCTTGGGGTCCCATTGACCGAATTCATCCCTGAGTGAAAAAAAACGTTCTTTTGCTCTGGCTTTTTCTTCATCACGGCGTCCACCGCCGATAGCAACATCGATATTCAACTCCTCAATAGCATCTAACAGGGTTACCGACTGGGCTTTATTCCTGCTTGCGTTTATTCCGGTCTCTTCCCTTGCTTTTCCCATATCGATTGTATCCTGTACATATCTGACAATCAGTTCTGCACCGAGATCTTTTACCAGATCGTCCCTGAATTTTATTGTCTCATCAAAATTATGACCGGTATCAATATGGAGCAGACTGAAAGGAAATTTTCCCGGCCAGAAAGCTTTTTTTGCCAAGTATACAAGAACAATGGAGTCTTTTCCTCCAGAAAACAGGATTACTTTTTTCTCAAATTGGGCAGCTACCTCCCGTATTACGAAAATAGCTTCATCTTCCAGTTCCCTGAGATGTTCACTTTTTATTATCATTATCTTGCACATTTAAATTTATATGTAAACCGCATTCTTTTTGGCTCCCTTTTTCCCACCACCAACGGCCAGCACGGAAATCTTCTCCCGGCTTAATGGCTCTGGTACAGGGTTCACAACCTATACTTAAGAATCCCTTGTTGTGTAGACTGTTATACGGAATCTGATGTTTAAAGACATACTTTTCCACCTCATCAAGTGACCAGTTGATAAGCGGATGGAATTTATACAGATTCTTTTCGCTGTCAAATTCCAGTAATTTCATGTTACCTCTGTTGGGCGACTGATCGGCACGAACTCCTGAAATCCAGATTTTGTGACCTTTCAATGCTCTTCCCAAAGGTTCAACTTTCCTTATCCGGCAACAATCAAGCCTATTC
>CAZTXH010000212.1:0-4726 GCA_964617415.1 uncultured Rikenellaceae bacterium
CGCCCTAACTGACCTATTTTTCCCATTACGGATGGCATGGTTATTATAACATCCACATCAGTCCATCCCCCTTTGATCTTATCGATGTAATCATCAAGACCAACATAATCGGCTCCTGCTTCCTGTGCTTCAGTCTCCTTATCAGGAGTACAAAGCACAAGAACGCGAGTTGTTTTCCCTGTTCCATGTGGAAGGTTAACAATGCCGCGAACCATCTGGTTGGATTTCCTTGGATCTATACCTAACCTTACATCCATGTCGATAGAGGCATCATACTTTGTTGTGCTAACCTCTTTTATGAGGGTTGATGCTTCTTTCAATGTATAAAGCTTTTCCTTCTCAAGTTTTTCAAGTGCAAGCTTACGGTTTTTGGTAAGTTTAGTCATTTTGCTTCTGGTTAATTTTTATACGGGGAATCACCTTTTACTGTAATCCCCATGCTTCTTGCGGTACCAGCTACCATCTTCATTGCGGACTCAACTGTAAAACAATTGAGGTCCTCCATTTTTTCTTCAGCAATTGTTTTGATCTGGGCCCATGTAACCTGTGCTACTTTTTCTCTGTTAGGCTCCTGTGATCCTTTCTTCGTTTTAGCAACCTCAAGAAGCTGTACTGCCACCGGTGGTGTTTTTGTAACAAAATCAAATGATTTATCTGAATAAACTTTTATCACTACCGGTATTATCTTTCCAGCTTTATCCTGGGTTCTCGCATTAAATTGCTTACAGAAATCCATGATATTCACGCCTTTAGAACCTAAAGCAGGTCCAACAGGTGGAGATGGATTAGCTCCTCCGCCACGAATCTGTAACTTTATTAGTCCAGCAACTTCTTTTGCCATAATTTAAATTTTGCGTGTTTATTGCGAGAGTCTGACAGCCATTCAGGAAGCATTATAAATTATTATAACCGTCAATATCTTCTATCAATTTTCTTTTTCTACCTGCATAAAACTTAACTCAAGAGGTGTTTTTCTACCAAATATTTTAACCATGACCTTGAGTTTTTTCTTTTCTTCATTTACTTCTTCAATAATTCCTGTAAAGCTGTTAAATGGCCCATCTATTACCTTAACAGCTTCTCCTACAAAGAAGGGAACATTAATTTCTTCTTCGCTTGCATTCAGTTCATCAACCTTTCCAAGAATTCTGTTAATTTCCGATTTTCTAAGGGGAACAGGTTCGCCTTCCTTTGACCCGAGAAATCCGATGACATTTGGTATATTTCTCAACAGATGTGGTATTTCACCTGTCAATACCGCCTCAATGAGTACATATCCCGGGAAGAATGTTCTTTCTTTACTGATTTTTTTCCCGGAACGTATCTGATAAACTTTTTCGGTAGGAATAAGAACCTGTGAAATAAGATCTCCGAGTTTCAGTCGGACCACTTCACTTTCAATATATTCCTTTACTTTCTTTTCTTTTCCCCCTATTGCCCTCAGCACATACCACTTCTTACTATTCTCACTCATCAGAACAATATCTCCTCTTTAGTATAACAAATTGTATATGAATTCCATAATCCTGCTAAAACCAGCATCCATAGCAGCAACGATGAGAGCGATTATCAGGGAAGCTACCATAACAAGCACAGTGCTATTCTGTAGTTCGTTCCATGTTGGCCATGTTACTTTATGCACGAGTTCAGTGAAAGACTCTTTAAAATATCCTTTTATATTCATATCTCCGAAATATTTGCACGGGAGGAGAGACTCGAACTCCCGACACCTGGTTTTGGAGACCAGTGCTCTACCAACTGAGCTACACCCGTATATGTAGCATCATGATGCATCATGATGCTAATTCCAAAACCGTTTACTGCAGTATTTCTGTAACCTGACCGGCTCCTACTGTTCTTCCTCCTTCACGGATAGCGAAACGGAGACCGACATTGATAGCCACAGGATAAATAAGGTCAACTGTTATAGTAACATTATCACCAGGCATAACCATTTCTCTGCCTTCAGGAAGAGTTATCTCTCCGGTAATATCAAGAGTCCTGAGGTAGAACTGAGGACGATAGTTATTATGGAAGGGAGTATGACGTCCGCCTTCCTCTTTTTTAAGAACGTATATTTCGGCCTTTATCTTTGTATGTGGTGTTATAGAACCAGGTTTGGCAAGTACCATTCCTCTTTTTATCTCTTTCTTATCAACACCTCTGAGCAACAGACCAACATTATCACCTGCTTCTCCTCTGTCGAGTATTTTCCGGAACATCTCAACACCTGTACATACTGTTTTACGTTTTTGTGCACCCAGTCCTATCATTTCAAGTTCATCACCTGTAACAACGACACCTGTTTCAATACGACCTGTTGCAACTGTACCGCGTCCTGTTATTGAAAATACGTCTTCAACCGGCATCAGAAAAGGTTTCTGGTTATCACGGGGAGGAATAGGAATATATGAATCGACGACTTCCATCAGCTCAACGACTTTTTCTTCCCATTTAGCTTCGCCATGCATTGCTCCGAGAGCTGAACCTCTGATAACGGGAGCATTATCACCGTCAAATTTATAGAAATTGAGCAGATCACGTACTTCCATCTCAACAAGGTCAAGAAGTTCCTCATCATCAACCAGATCAACTTTATTCATAAAAACCAGCACCTTTGGAACGTTTACCTGGTGAGCCAGAAGGATATGTTCACGTGTTTGTGGCATTGGGCCGTCGGTAGCTGCCACGACGAGTATCGCACCATCCATCTGTGCGGCACCTGTAACCATATTTTTAATATAGTCAGCATGCCCGGGACAGTCAACATGCGCGTAATGGCGTTTTGCTGTCTGATATTCAACGTGAGCAGTGTTGATGGTAATACCCCTCTCTTTTTCTTCAGGAGCATTATCGATTGAATCAAAATCCCTGATATCAGAGAGTCCATCTTTATTAAGGACCATCGTAATTGCTGCTGTCAGGGTGGTCTTACCATGGTCAATATGACCTATTGTACCAATATTCACATGTGGTTTCGACCTGTCAAATTTTTCTTTTGCCATAACTCCAAGCTTATTAAATTTAATATATTCGTTATCAGTTATTAAGTTTCTTTATTCCCTTGAGCCGGAGAGGGGAATTGAACCCCTGACCCCTTCCTTACCAAGGAAGTGCTCTACCTCTGAGCTACTCTGGCATCAATAAGTGAGCGGGAGACGGAACTCGAATCCGCGACCCTTAGCTTGGAAGGCTAATGCTCTACCAGCTGAGCTACTCCCGCTTTATATCATCATAGAGATCCGTATACTCGCCCTGCTATATGCTTAAGCTTTCAGTAGGTATCCGTTTAAGTGGGGAGAGCAGGATTCGAACCTACGAAGGCATACGCCAACAGATTTACAGTCTGCCCCAGTTGACCACTTTGGTATCTCCCCCTTGAAACAGAGTTAATCTCTTAAGACACACTCACAACTCCTTCAAGAGCCGATGAAGGGATTCGAACCCCCGACCTGCAGATTACAAATCAGCCGCTCTGACCAACTGAGCTACATCGGCAAGTTAAAGAACGTCCCGCGGGTGTACAATTCACCCTGAAAATCGGTGTGCAAATGTATGAATTTATATTTTATTATTCAAAATATATTTGAATAATTTTCCCCGCAGAAATCCTATACCCCTCTCTTCTTCTGTTTATGTTTGGTAATCTGCTTCTTAAGAGCATCAACAGCACTATATGTAGCCTCTTCGAAAGTCTTACTTTGCTTCCTGGCAAATAAAGGTCCACCCGATAAATCCAGTTTAATTTCGCTGATTTTATTAGCACGTTGCTGATCATTATCAAGTCTGAGATATACTTCGGCGTTAACAATCTCTTCACCAAATTGGGTCAATTTACCCACTTTCCTTTGTACATAACTTATTAACTTTTTATCAGCATCAAAACGAACTGAATGAATCTGAATGTTCATAGTAGTACCTCCTGTTTATTATTTATTAGATTTAAGCCCGTGGATGAGCCTGTTTATATATTTTTCTTAGTTTTTCAAATGTATTATGTGTATATATCTGTGTTGCTGACAGATTTGCATGACCTAGAAATTCCTTGATGGTATTCAGTCCGGCCCCCCTGTTAAGCATATGAGTAGCAAAAGAGTGCCTGAGAATATGAGGACTTTTCTTTTCGATTGTTGTTACCATGGCAAGGTATCCCTTAACTATATTATAAACATATTTATCGTATAATTTGTTTCCTTTATCCGTAATAAAAAACCATTTTCCGTTTTTTGTACATGCAACACCATTCTTTGCGTTTATATATTCCTCAAGCCGCCTGGTAAAAGCTTTTGTGAGAGGTATAATGCGTTGTTTATTCCTTTTGCCTGTAACCTTAACTGTTCCCTCTTTAAGATCAACATCATTATTACTTAATCCTATCAGCTCCGATCTTCTCATTCCTGTCAGGTAAAGCATTTCTATGATTGTCCTGTTTCTGATACCAGTAAAATCATTTCCGAAATTGTAGTCATCAAGTAAATTATTAAGGGCCTCCTCCTCTATAAAAACAGGAAGACTTTTTTTCCTTTTTGGCAATACTACCTTTTCCAGAGGATCATGATCTACTATTCTCTCCTTCCTCAGATACCTGAAAAAAACCCTGAGACAAGAAATCTTTCTGTGAACAGTGACAGGAGCAATGCCATTATCTATAAGGTTTACGACCCACGCTCTTATCTGGTGCGAAGTAATATCTCCCGGAGCATGCGGCTCCGGGAGATATTACTTC
>CAZTXH010000213.1:0-1656 GCA_964617415.1 uncultured Rikenellaceae bacterium
GGTTACATCCTCAGGACCGACAACAGCAGTACCCATCAGATACATCACCCATGAACCCCATGGAGTTGTTGTTTCATAAGCAAGGACCCTGTTAAGTTCTGTCACTGTTAATCCCCACCTGTTAAGATCGAACCACCTGTGGCCTTCAAGTCCGAGTTCCAGCTTTCTTTCCATCCTGAGTGCTTGCCTGGCATATTCAACATCCGGGAATAAAAGATAAATTGAAATCTGGTAATTTGCTGCAGAAGTAACACCATCAGCCTCTTTTACAAAACCGTCAGGATTTGCAGCTCTCGCCCTTACAGCATTAATATTCTGAAGTGCACCTGTCAGATCATCCGTCTCGATCTGGCACTCTGCCAGCAATAAGAGAACATCAGCAAAACGTATCATCCGGTATCCATTGGCAGTAAATCCAGATGTCCAGCTACTGGTCTCAGTAAGAATCCCTTCCTGAGATTTCTTATAGACTTGTTTCTTAGGACTGTAAGGCCCGGCATATGACTGATCACGTATCCAGTCTGATCCCGTATGTTCACCCCAGTCCCAGTAAGGTATTCCTCTTCGCCCTACCGACCAGTCAAGTCGTGGATCAAGTTCTCCTGTATCCTCAGTAAAAGGATCAGAAGGTTTTAATCCCTGGTCACTGATAACAGGATCATCATTATAACTATAATCAAGCAGAGGCAAACCCCCTGATGTTCTGAAAGAATTAACGAATTCCTGGGTAGGCTGAAAAAAACCACAACACCCTCCCGGAGCTCCTTCCGATTTATATGGAAAGTTATATACTTCACCATATCCACCGTTCCATCCTCCACTACCGTCATTCACCGAATACTGAACAGTATATACTGCTTCAATACCATTACGGTTCTCTATATCAAATATTTCACCATAGGTCGGGGCAAGACCTATAGGTGAACCATCAGGTTTTGTGCCATTTGTCTTTACATCCTCAAGTAGAATCAAAGCCTCATCATAATTATGGTACATCTGCATTAATGCTTTGGCCAGTAACACTTTGGAGACAGTACCGTTAAATCTTCCTATTGCACCCATATCATCCGGTAATAATGTGCCTTCCTGTAAATCTGCTATAATCTTGTCACGAATATCCAGTGTATTTGTAACTTGTTCAGGACCTGTATTTTCATCAATATAGGGTATCATTGCCCACATCCGCCATGCTTCGAAATGGTACATTCCCCGTAATGCTCTTGCCTGCCTGAGAAACAGTTCGGCCTGGCTCCGTGAAATTGTACCATCCTCCAGTGCCTGGTTAGTAACCATAACAGCGTTGTTACAGCTGGAAATAGCCTCATATAGTAATCTCCATCTTGTATTCAGACAATGCCATTTAGGTGGATCTTTCTCTGAAAAAGTTTGAATTTGATTGATATCATATTGGGAATCAGCCATATCTCCGCCTTTATTTGCTTCCATTCCCCTTATAGATCCAAATATCCAGTTTGAAGAGCCAACCCTCCCTCCTACATAGGAAGGCCCTACACCGTCAAGCATTGAATAGGCTCCTATCAGAAGAGCATTTATACCATCCTCATTTGCCAGCACATACTGATCCACTCCTTCTTTTTGCCTTACCTCCAGCCATTTCTCTCCACATGATAACAAAAATGCTGAAGAAAAAAGCGT
>CAZTXH010000213.1:1666-3922 GCA_964617415.1 uncultured Rikenellaceae bacterium
GGGTAAATATTAATAAACGTAAATAGGTTTTCATTCTGATTCTTACAGTTTATAGACTGGAATTTCTATCAAAATATTTCATCTGTTCTGTACCAGTTTTCCATTACTACGATCAATCTGACTCTGTGGTATCGGATAGGTTACATCCTCAGGTCCGACGATTGCATCACCATACATACGGTCACCCCACGGTGTTGTCTTTTCATAATCAAGAGCCCGGTTCAGTTCTTCTACTGTTATTCCCCACCTGTTAACATCAAACCACCTGTGGCCTTCAAGCCCGAGTTCCAGTTTTCTTTCCATCCTGAGTGCTTTTCTGGCATATTCAATATCGGGGAATGAAGGATAAACTGAAATCTGGTAATTTGCTGCCGGAGTAATACCATCAGCTTCTTTTACAAAACCATCAGGATTTGCTGCTCTCGCCCTTACTGCATTAATGTTGGCAAGAGCACCAGCCAGGTCTCCGGTCTCAATCTGGCACTCTGCAAGTAAAAGGAGAACATCAGCATAACGTATCATACGGTATCCGTTGGCAGTAAATCCGGAAGTCCAGCTACTGGTCTCAGTAAGAATCCCTTCCTGTGATTTCTTGTAGACCTGTTTTTTCGGACTATACGGGCCTGCAAAAGACTGGTCACGTATCCAGTCTGACCCTGTATGAACACCCCAGTCCCAATAAGGAATACCTCTTCTGCCTACGGACCAGTCAAGTCTTGGATCGAGTTCTCCTGTATCTTCCGTAAATGGATCGGTAGGACTCAATCCTTGATCACTTTTTACCGGATCAAGATTAAAGCTGTAGTCCAGTAGTGGTAATCCGCTTGATGTTCTGAAAGAATTAACGAATTCCTGGGTAGGCTGGAAAAAACTGCAGCACCCTCCCGGAGATTCTCCTGCTTTATATGGAAAATTCAACACTTCACCATATCCACCATTCCATCCACCGGAACCATCATTAACAGAATACTGTACAGTGTATACTGATTCGATGCCATTCCGGTTCTCAATATCAAATATCTCACCATAGGTCGGGGCAAGTCCTATTGCCGAACCATCAGGTTTTGTACCGTTTGTTTTTACGTCAGAAAGAAGGATCAAAGCTTCATCATAATTATGGTACATCTGCATCAATGCTTTGGCCAGTAATACTTTGGAGACAGTACTGTTAAATCTTCCTATTGCACCCATATCATCAGGTAAAAGTGTACCTTCATTTAAATCTGCAATAATTTTATCACGAATATCTATTGTATTTGTAATTTCTTCCTGATCCGTATTTTCATCAATATAGGGAACCATTGCCCACATCCGCCAGGCTTCGAAATGGTACCATCCGCGTAATGCTCTTGCCTGTCTGAGAAACAGTTCAGCTTTGTCCTGTGATATTGTACCGTCCTCCAATGCCTGGTTAGTTACCATAATAGCGTTGTTACACCTGGAAATTGCTTCATATATTGATCTCCATCTTTCATCCAGACATGTGGTTGTCCATTTATTGGATTCTGTTTCTGAAAATCTTTGAATTGCACTGAAATCATAACTGGAATCACCTGAATCAGTACCTTTATTAGCTTCTACTCCTCTTATGGACCCATATAACCAGTTAGATGAAGCAGCTCCCCAACCTATACCTGCTTCAGTCACTCCGTCAAGCATTGAATAGGCTCCGATAAGAAGGGCATTTATGCCTTCTTCATTTGCCAGCGAATATTGATCAATAGAATCTTCAGGCCTTACCTCAAGCCATTTCTCACCGCATGAACTTACCAGAAATAAGAAGATTATATTTAATATTATCAATTTCTCTTTCATAAAACATTATTTACAAAGTCAAGTTAATACCGAAAAGAAGTTGTTTTACATTCGGATAATTCCCATAGTCAATCCCAAAAGCAAGGTCACTACCAACTATTTCAGGATCAAGCCCGGAATAACCTGTTAGTGTAAACAGGTTGATAGCTTGCAGATATACTCTAAAAGACTTGATATGTACTTTTTTTAAAATAGGTTGCGGAATGTTATAGCCTACTTGAAGATTTTTCATCCGAAGGTAAGAGCCATCTTCGATAAAATAGCTATTAGCTTGCGTATTTGTTGAGAAATTCGAACTATTGGATGCTTTGGGAATTGTTGCATCCGGGTTACTTGGTGTCCAGCTGTTATATAGCAGATCCTTGCTTTTTTGTCCCTGCCACGATGGCCAGAAATCGATCCACCAAAGATTGTAATTATATATATCATTACCCTTTGAAC
>CAZTXH010000213.1:3932-4696 GCA_964617415.1 uncultured Rikenellaceae bacterium
TGTAAGGTCAAAATTTTTCCAGGTCAAAGCCAGATTCAATCCATAGGTGAATTTCGGATTGGGATCTCCTAAAATCGTTCTGTCAGTATTATTAATCTGATCATTAGCTTCAATATCTTCATATCTGAAGAAACCGGGAGATGCCCCATCCTGTGTAGGAGCATTATCAACTTCACGTTGAGTTTGAAATAATCCGATTACCTTGTAACCATAAAATGATGATAATGGATTCCCTGCTTCATTCCTGACCAGAGCATCGATTCTCGAACTTCCCGAATCAAAGAAGTCGATATCATTTGTTATTTCACAGATTTTGTTCTTATAAGTAGTTAAAAGAAATGTGGCATTAAGTCCAAGATTACTCCATCTGTTCCGGTATGATAATTCCATATCGACACCTGTATTTTTCATTGATGCAACATTAATGTAAGGTGCCTCTCCAAGTCCGGTGGTTGCAGGCACAGGTGGATTATATAACAGATCTGTTGCTTTTTTCAGATACCAGTCGAAAGTCATTCCAATTCTATGATTAAAAAATCCTGCATCAAAGCCTATATCAGTTATTGTTGTTGTTTCCCATTTTGCATCCGGATTTCCAATTTTGGAAGGATAATATCCCATGACTGCCGATGTAAACGTTCCGTACAGGTCATACCATGAACCACCTATACTCTGAGCGAACTGATAGGCCGCATTCATTGGTAAAAGGGCATACTGGTTTCCTGTCTGACCCCATGAAGCCCTTATCTTCAGAAAGGATATCC
>CAZTXH010000214.1:0-2446 GCA_964617415.1 uncultured Rikenellaceae bacterium
ATTATGGAACAGGGGCTATGGGAGACATGGGTGCACATATCTTTGATGCCCCTATTTTTGCTTTAGACTTGGGATTACCCATAAAAATACAAGCCACATCAACACCTTTTTCGGAAGATTACCTGCCAAAATCTGAAACAGTGAAATATGTATTTGCGGCAAGAGGGAATTCTCCTGAAGTTACTGTTACTTGGAATGATGGTGGTATAAAACCGTTTCGCCCAGAAGTATTAGAAGCTAATAGGCAACTAAGAGAAGTTTTATATATTGGGGATAAAGGATTCATTATGCATGGATCACACGGTAGAAATCCTGAACTTATACCTGATGAACCAGAATTCTCGGTTGAATCATGGCTAGAACGACCCAAAAGCGTTTATGTTGATTTTGTTGAGGCAATAAAAGAAGGCAGGAAAGCTAAAAACGATTTCGAAGTATCATCTATTTTAAATGAAATAATGTTACTGACAAATATTGCGGTTATTTCACAGAAGGTAAATATTACTTTAGAATATGATGCAGAGAATATGAAAATAACAAATTTACCTGAGGCTAATAACTATTTTCATTACGAATATAGAAAAGGTTGGGAGAAATATCTTGAGGTATAGGTTTCAATTATAGGTTGGTTAGTAGGGAGTTTTTATGATGAGGGTACTCCAACTAAATGGGTGCTCTCATCAATAAAAACTTGAATTTATAACATTATTTTTTGATTCTTTCAATTATACTATGGTTTTATCATGAATTCAAAGTTCATTTTTCAACTATTAGCATTTCTTGTTCTTATACCATCGTGCAGGATCAACATGGAGCTGGTCTGCTACTGATGCCACAATTTCGTCTGTAAGTGACGACACGAGAGAGGTAACAGTACTTTTTGACGTGCTACCGGCTAACGATACTGCCCTGATTTCAGTAACTGAAACCAATTCAGGTGGTATAACTTCTGACCCATTTGTTTAAAAATCGAAGTTAAGGAGTTCTGCCCGCTTACAAATGGAACTGCCGACCTGGAAGGCTCATGGTCAGGTGATGATGGATGGTTTACAAGCATTATTACTATGGCTAATGGTACTGCAACATCCATTGAAGTAACAGGTATGAGTGAAGGTTTTATAGAAGGATGGTGGGGTGAAGAAGTGATCGAAGGAGGAACCATTACCATGACAGTAAATAATGATGGTACTGTAGTAATCCCAAGACAGTATGTATATACTACCTTGTGGGATGGAGATCCTTATGACTATGAAATAGCAGGCGCCGGAACATGGGATAATTGTGGCGCAAGTCCTACAATGTTAATTATATATGATGTCTATTATGAAGGTGATGAAGCAGGACTGGCTGAAACATATTCAGCTTATCTTAATGAGATCCCATACCTGACTGCAGATATTACATTAAGTACAAAAAAATCGGAAAAGATTTTCAATAAAGTTTCACTGAAACCGGCACCAAGGAAATAAATACTCCGAAATAAAACTTTTAAAAAAGGGTACTCATTTTAATTGAGTACCCTTTTTTAATTAATCCGTTTCTGTTCCCGGTATTTATAATATGCAAATAATGCAAGTGCGATAAGAATAATAATGGACAGGTAGACAAATAATGGAATAGGCACCGGATCTCCTCCGGCATAAGAGTGTAATCCTGAGAGGTAATAGTTAACTCCGAAATAGGTCATTAGCACCGATGAAAATGCAAACAGGGACAGCAAATTAAACGTATAAATATCTTTCAACGCAGGTATCAGACGTGAATGAGTTACAAATGTGTAAACAATAATTGTTATCAACGACCATGTCTCCTTGGGATCCCAGCCCCAATACCTTCCCCATGACTCATTTGCCCAAATTGCACCAAGGAATGTTCCTATCGTCAGAAAATATAATCCGAGTGTCAATGTCTTGAAGTTAATAACTGTCAGGTTATCAATTGTATTTGATATTCTTTGACGGTTATTTCTCCATGTAAGAGTAATCAGAATAAGGTTTATCAGGCCCAGGATTGCTCCCAGACCGAGGAATCCGTAACTGCCTGTAATAACTGATACATGAAGTGTTAACCAATAAGACTGTAGAACAGGTACCAGGTTGGTTATCTCGGGGTCCATAAAACTCAGATGAGCAACCATAAGGGTCATTCCTGCCAGCATTGCCGTTGCCGAAAGGGTAAATTGTGACCTGCGGCTGAAAATAAATCCTGCCAGCAGAGTAACCCATGAGATGAATATCATCGATTCATAGCCATTGCTCATCGGCGAGTGACCGGAAATATACCATCGTAAAGCCAACCCTGAAGTATGGAAGAGAAAACCCACAAAAAGAACCCAGCCAAGTATCTTAACTATTAATCCAGGAATTTTTTGTTTGACCCTTATTACGCTTATCATCAATAAGATAAGCATTATCAAACCTGTAGTTACATAAAATGGAAATAAGCG
>CAZTXH010000214.1:2456-4672 GCA_964617415.1 uncultured Rikenellaceae bacterium
TAAGCGTTCGAATATTCCAAGTTTATAATAAAGTATCTCGGCTATTATTTTAAGATCTGATGGCAGCTGATAGCCGGCAAATCTTTCCTGGTAAGCAATCACCGATTCCGATATTTTACGTGTAGAGGCAATGTCATTATTACTTAATGCCTCTGCCAGAAACGTCATAATATTATTCAGATACAGGGAATCTTCCCTGCTTACAGCTGTTTTAATTGCTTCCCCTGATGAACCCCAATTTTGTGTTCCATCTTTCAGTGGAAAAATTTTCATAAAATGGCCCCTGTAGATCATATATACAATATTCACCCTCTCATCTACCTTCATGATCTCTTTATCCATCTTATTTCTCTGGCCAAGTGGTTTTGAGTATACTCTGTTAACTTCTTCCGATAATAAGTAATTGCCACCTGTCATATCAACCAGACCTGTAAAAGAGGTCATATTACCTTTTAAGCCAAGCTTTTCCTGCAGCTCTCTGTTTGACACCCTGATCAACTCAATCTCCTTCCAGTTTTCAAAATCGAAATAAAAGCCAAGGAAAACCTGCATTGATGTATATCCTTCGAAGCTTTTTTCCCTCGACACTTTTCGAAGTATATCACTGCTTAATGTTGATATAGGCTTTGTTCTACCTTTCTGGTCGTGAACAAGCACTTTTCCGAATTCTTCAGCACTCTCTTTCCCGGGAATCAGTTTCTGTCCATTAACATTTGAAGAACCTGATACAATTAAAAGCAGAAAAACTGCTGTGATAGCCTTACGTAATGCTGAATTCCACGATGTTGCCCTGATAATACGGAATGATGAGCTTTTGATGATAAGCGATAAAACTATAAAAAGAAAAAGTGATGTATAACCTGTATACGTAATGATCATCCCCACAGGATCATGGTTTACTGAGAGTATGGTACCATGTTCATCCGGATCGTAAGATGACTGATAGAACCTGAATCCTCTGTGTTTAAGGATATTATTCATGAATATAACAAAGGATTTAATGCTGTTGCCTCCTTCATCAATTACCGTAACATCACTCTTGTAACCTGAAGGACTCTCCGAACCCGGGTACCGTTCAATAATAAAATCATTCAATCTGAGACTAAACGGAAGTCTTTTTATCTGTGATCCGAAGGTTACTTTGAATTCCAGATTGTTCATCGTGCAAAACCCTTCCGAAATATATTCCGATTGCCTGTTCCAGAGAATAAGAGTTTCCGTATTATCATCGGAATTAAGATTGAATATTAGTGCATTTTGCCCTGTATCCTGCTGATCGGGATCTATAGCTACAGGTTCTGTTACACCCGCTATTGACATTATACGCGGTACCAGCCTTAAATCCTGTACAGATATGATCTGTCTGGGCTCAAGGACTATTCTTTTCCCTGGTACTATTGTCATAGTATCATGCTGATCAATCATACTCCTCTTCCCCATCTCATACTCTGAACTGATGAAGAAATTTCCTGAATCAATCTCTATTGTAACATCTGTTTCTTCAAAACTCCCAAATCCTATAGAAATGCCATTAACTGTTTCTGATTCCCCTCTCCTGAGTACTAATATTGTACTATATGTCATATCCTGCGTAACAAGTAATGAAACAATTGGCTCTCCACCAGGATTGTCAGTAATTGACTCAATAGCATTGGGTACTACAGATGAAAGCACCAGGTCATATCTTTTGCTACCGGCAATTATTTTTTGATTGAATCTGCCTGTAAAAGAGTATTTCACCGAATATTCGGTAATAAGCAAGTCATTATTATCAGTCACTGCATACCCTATATATTGGTCATTGGAATAACATGTATGTACTGTATCACCCTCCCTTATATGAATCGTTCCTTCCCATCCGAAATACCTCGTTATTCCGGCCCCTATTATCATAAGTATAAATGAAAGATGAAATAGTGCAACGGGTATTTTGGATCTTCTGAATAATTTATTCTTTATAAGCTGGCCTGTAAGATATACAGCAAGTAAAACGAGGATCAACTCAAACCACTTTGTGTTATATACCAGATTACGTGATACTGAAGGGCCGAAATCGTTCTCAATAAAAGTTGCAACTGCCATTGCAACGGCAAAGAAAACCAAGAGGATACTCATAAAAACAGGTGAAAAAAGAAACCTGGTAATTTTCATGTGTAAATAATTTTGATTTTAAAGGTCACATGGAACCCACATGTGACAAGTATTTTCATTCTTGT
>CAZTXH010000215.1:0-4630 GCA_964617415.1 uncultured Rikenellaceae bacterium
CCTTATGACTTAAATCCTTAGCCCGTACAATCCCATTTAAATCACCTTTAACCAGAGTAATTTCAGCACTCTGAATGACTATGTCTGTCCCCGTTCCCATGGCAATACCAATGTTTGCCTGTTCAAGTGCAGGTGCATCATTGATTCCATCGCCTGCCATGGCTACAACCTGTCCCTTTTCCTGTAAATCTTTTACTTTTTTAAATTTATCCTCAGGCAAACAGTCAGCCTGGTAGCCATCCAGATTCAATTCCTCTGCAACTGTTTTTGCAGTATATTCATTATCACCGGTAAGCATATATACCTTAACACCCATATTCTGCAAATCCTTTATTGCTTTTGAAGAAGTTTCCTTGATAGTATCTGCAACACTCACAATACCTTCGATTGTACCATCGAACAATAGATACATGACCGTCTGTCCCGTCGATTGCCAGTCGATCACTTCTTTCATCCAATTCTTGTCAATCGAAGTGTCGAACTCATCCAATAACCTGGCATTCCCAAGACCTACTTTTTTACCTTCGTAGATACCTACAACTCCTTTCCCTGTAACTGATTCAAATTTTTCAATTCTTTTCAATTCAATTTCTTTTTCTTTTGCTCCTTGAACTATGGCATCAGCAATTGGGTGTTCACTGTACGAATCAACCGAGGCTGCAATGCATAGTATTTCATCATCCGGTATCTTACCAAAGGACTTATAGGATTTTAGAGATGGCTTCCCAACTGTGATCGTGCCTGTTTTATCAATGATTAATGAATTGACCTTATTCATTTCCTCTATGGCCCGGGCATCTTTCACCAGTACTCCTGACTGGGCACCTCGTCCAGTTCCCACCATGATGGACATTGGTGTGGCTAATCCCAGGGCACAGGGACAGGCAATGATCAGAACAGAAACGGCATTTACGAATGCATACATATATGCAGGCTCAGGTCCCCATATTGCCCATACAATAAATGTCAATATAGCTGTTCCAACAACAATCTGTACAAAATATTTTGCAACCAGGTCGGCTAGCTTCTGTATGGGAGCTCGAGTACGACTTGCCTCATTGACCATATCAATAATCCGGGAAAGTAATGTGTCTGATCCGACTTTTTCCGCTCTCATTTCAAATGATGTTTTCCCGTTAATTGTCCCTCCGGTTACCGAATCATTGTTGGATTTATCTGTTGGGATGGGTTCCCCGGTAATCATACTCTCATCAATGACAGCATGACCTTCGGTAATAATCCCATCGACCGGGATCTTTTCACCAGGTTTTATTCTAAGTATGTCTCCAACCCGAACTTCTTCCAATGGAATTTCAGCCTCCTGTCCATTACGGATTACCCTGGCAACTAGAGGAACCAGTCCAAGGAGGGCTTTTATAGCTGAGTTCGTTTTACTATGAGCCCTGAGTTCGAGTACCTGTCCCAGTAATACGAGAGTAAGGATAATGGCTGCAGCTTCAAAATAAAGATGAACATTGCCGTATTCATCCTTGAACTGGTCTGGAAATGCACCCGGTATTAAAAGGGCAAATACGCTGAACAAATAAGCAGCCCCAACTCCGATTGATATTAGCGTCCACATGTTTGGGGACCAACGACGGATAGAACTCCATCCTCGATTGAAAAAATCCCGGCCGGAGTAAAAGATCACAGGTGATGCAAGGATAAATTCAATCCACCCCCACACCCTTTTTGAAGCAATGTCCTGGAGGTGAAGAAATCCAAAGAAATCAGACATCGATATTACAAAGACCGGTAAACTCAGGGCCAGAGCAATCCAGAATTTTTTGGTCATCTTTTTATATGCGATTTCTTCCTCGCTTGTTTCTTCTCCTTTTTCAGGAACCAGATCCATTCCGCACTTGGGACATGAGCCCGGTCCGCTTTGCTTCACCTCGGGGTGCATAGGACAAGTATATATAAGATTTGAGGCAGTATTATTTTCCTCCTTTTTCAAGTGCATCCCACAAACTGGACAATCCCCGGGTTCCTCATAAACTTTTTCACCTTCGCATTGCATGGGACAGTAATATTTGCCATTACCTTTTGACTGTGATTTGTCTGCATGATTTTGCAGATACTTTTCATGGTCATGATGTTCCATTTGGTCATAGCTCGCACCATGATCCGATTTCATCTGACTATCAATAGGTACGAGATGCTTATTGCAAACGGGGCAGTTCCCGGGCTGATCATATACTTTTTCCCCTTCACATTTCATAGGGCAAAAATACTTTTCAACATTTTTCTTATTCTTCATTGTATGTTAATTTGGACATTATTGAAGGCGACTCTTTTTTTCTTCAAACTCATCTTTGTCAATTTCTCCCCTGGCGTATCTTTCTTTTAATATATCAATGGCGGATTTGTATTGGTTACTGGTGGCATTCTGATTTTGTGATCTGGTAATTACCCAGATTATCAATACCAGGAAAGCTATGCCGATTATCCAGAACCAGATCATTCCAAATCCCATTCCCATTCCTCCGTATCCATACATAATTCATTTCCTTCTTTATTTATGTTATTCATTAAATCATTTACAGGATTAATTATGAGGCATATGTTGCACCTTACTAATCTGTGATCCGTTAGGATTCATCATTCTCCCCATAATCTCAGGCATCATCTGTGGATTCTCCTTCATGATGCCTACCATTTGGTTCATCATTTCATTACTGTTCGCCATGCTGTTCATATGATGTCCACCGCTCGTCTGTGCTTCATCCATATGTTCATTACCCATTATTGATGAGTGATTCATCATCGGGGAATTGCCCATGCTAGATGGATTGACTGACATCGAATAGTTTTCATTCATCATCATCATAGCATGATCGTTATGCTTCATTGCGTCGATGAATTTCAACATCAGATTATGGTCATTAAGGATGACATTGAATATTTCCGTTCTTGTTTCCTCTTTATAAAGAAGCCCGGTGATATTAGTATACTGGGCTAGACTGCTTGACACCCATAATGGTACTACTAGTAATATTAATGTTATTGTTTTCATAATGTTTAAACTTTAAGATGTTAATAATTATTTATGTACAAATACTGACAGCATTTTTTTTTACATCTAATGAAAGCATTGTCAATTAATTACTGCCAGTTTCATATTGCAAACTGGACAATTACCCGGTTGATTATAAGTTTTATCACCTTCGCATTTCATTGGGCATTGGTATGTATTGTCTGATACATTCACCACTTCATTATGATAGTGATTTTTCTTGTTCTGTGACTCCATTGATAATGATTTTGATTCATTTCCTTTTTCTGATTTATATCTGTTGGTCCATTTCATAATAATACTTTTAGTTAATAACAAAATTTCATTTAAATCATTAATTCAAAATTACAATCTGTTATTTGTCAGTTCATTACACAATTATGGATAATATTTATATCTTTTTTGTAATATTAAGTTCCTGTTTGTATCCGTGCTGATTTTCTGAAATATCACCAACCTTTTAAAGTGCCAGAATTCCTTTTTCATCGGATCTTACCTTGATATGTTCCTTTTCCTGGTCAGAATACTGGCCGGTTCCTTCGCATTCGACAAAAGTCATACAGCAAAAACCTTCACTTTTCAGTGCTGTATAAACTTCTTCTGCTTTTCTGTACCTTATATATGCTTTAATAAGTTTCATCTTTTTAGACTTTTAAATTCCTCTATGTATCTATGTTGTTCTGCGACTGCCCTTCTTCTCCGGACAGTCAACCAGATCCTTCAGCTGACATGCTGAACATGAGCCGTCATCTTCAGTTTCACCGTTCTCAAGAGAGCATGAATGTGACGGGAATTCAGCATCAGGACTAAATAACAGCCTTATGCCAAGCCCCAGCAAAGTTAATACTATGAGCAACACTGAAATTATAAGCATTTTTAAAAGCATAATCCTTTATTTTTCAAGTGTTTTAACCTTATCCTCTCAGAATTCAAGTGTATCCCTCGTTTCACCGCAGGTCAACATTTTATCTCCGAAATAAGGGTTTCGTATATTATTGATTTCGCTTAACCAGTAAGCTCCTTTATTACCATTTGCCATCGGGCAGTACTGATAGTATACCGTACCTTTATCAAGACCAAATGATTCAATGGATCCATGAAAAGCTTCATTGAATTCTGCAAAAGCAATTCTCTGTGCCGGCAGGTCAGCTTTCGCTTCAATTGCCGAAATTGCGGATTTCATTTTATCCAGGTAATTCATCCATTTCATATGAGAATCTCCCTTTAACAATTCCATGTTAACCGTCATAAGTTTTGAATTTACATCATGTGCTTTTTCGCGGATTAATTCCGCGTCTGAAGCAACAAAGGCATTCTTCATATGTATATAGGAATCGTAAACGTTCTGAAGCTGCTTTTTAAATGCAGGATCCAATTCGTCCGGGATCTGCGCCTGCTCCTGAACAGAAGGTGATTGTTCATTAGTCTGACTGCCCGTCATGGAGCCATGATTATGACCCATAGACACCATTCCTCCTTCCGGGTTCATCATACTTGGTTTGCCGGCTAATTGAGCAGCGGCATCTATTTTAAATACTCCGTTTACAGCAATTTCCTCACCTTCTGATAAACCTGTTTTTACAACATAAAAGTCTCCGGCTGAAGGCCCAAGGA
>CAZTXH010000216.1:0-4623 GCA_964617415.1 uncultured Rikenellaceae bacterium
GTCAAAGACAGCTGATATTGAACAAGTATTAGTGTTTGGCGCTCATGGGTCAATGAAACATACTGTTCTTTTAATTCATTAACTGGAATTATATGCTAATCTTTAAATCATTCAATAACATCACCTATTCATTTAAACATTAATAAATTAATCAATAAAAAACTTATGACAAATGTAATTCTTGCTCTTCTCGCTGTCATACCTATAGTAACAATATTCATACTAATGGTAGGTTTCCGCTGGTCTGCAATGAAAACAATGCCACTGGCTTTTTTAATCGCTGCTTTACTTATATTGTTTGTATGGGAGACACCATTGAAATGGGTGCTTGCCTCAAGTCTTAATGGCATTGTGATAGCCCTCGAGATAATCTTTATAGTTTTTGGGGCTTTGGCGTTGTTATTTACGCTCAGGGAGAGCGGAGCTCTGGCAACTATAAACAAAGGTTTTTTTTCAATATCGCCTGACAGGAGAGTTCAGACGATAATAATTGCCTGGCTTTTTGGTGCCTTTATTGAGGGATCGGCAGGATTTGGGACTCCTGCGGCACTGGTTGCTCCGCTATTGCTTTCTCTGGGATTTCCTGCTCTAGCTTCTGTTATGGTAGCGTTAATAGCTAACAGTACACCTGTATCCTTTGGAGCGGTAGGTACACCAACCCTAATAGGCGTCGGCACATCATTAAATACACCTGAAGTACTTGCGACAATGGCAGATAATGGAATAAGCTTAAATGATTTCATTCATCAGATAGGAGCCTGGACAGCCATTCAACATGCTATTCCGGGGATTTTTATGCCACTTATAATGGTAGTCATGCTGACTAGGTTTTTTGGTGCCAACAGGAGCATCAAAGAGGGGCTTGCCATCTGGCCTTATGCTATTTTTGCAGGACTCTGTTTTGTTGTTCCCTACCTATTGGTTGCCATTTTTCTGGGTCCTGAATTTCCTGGTATGCTGGGAGGATTAATAGGTCTTCTGATACTTATCCCATCGACCAGAGCCGGTTTTTTAGTTCCAAAGCAGACCTGGGATTTTCCTGATAAGTCTGTCTGGATTGAAAACTGGAGCGGATCGATTACCGTCAAGGCGAATTCTACTAAAGCGAATCTTAGTCTGTTCAGGGCATGGATTCCTTACATTTTGATAGGATTGTTACTAGTACTGTCAAGGATGCGTTCTCTGCCGTTTAATGAATGGGTAAAATCTGTGAAATTTACATCTCCTGAGCTGTTTGGGACATCGGTTGTTACTAGTTTTGTTCCTTTAAATATACCGGGTATCATGCCTTTTATGCTTATAGCCCTTATATGTATACCGTTGTTTAATATGAACAAAAGACAGGTCGGGATTGCATGGGGAGAAGCATTGAAAAGGATAAAGGGACCTTTCATAGCATTGATATTTGCGGTTCCCCTTGTCAGGTTAATGATGCAATCTGGTACAAATCCGAATGGATATGTAAGCATGCCTATAGCTATGGCACAAGCTATGGCAAATATTTTCCAGGAGGCCTGGCCTCTGATAGACACGTTTGTGGGAGCCCTTGGATCTTTTATGGCGGGGTCGAACACAGTATCAAATATGCTTTTTGCTCTTTTCCAGTATTCCATTGCGGATAATCTTGGGATTTCTCGTATCATTATTGTGAGCTTACAGAATGTAGGGGGGGCATTAGGAAACATGATTTGTGTTCATAATATAATAGCTGCGTGTGCTACAGTAGGTTTAATAGGAGTTGAGGGTTTGCTTATTAAGCGAAATCTTATTCCAATGACCTTTGCAGCCATTTTAACAGGAGTTGTTGGATTGCTTCTAACATTTTTTATAGCTGGCCTCTTTTAAGAATTAATTAAAAATGTTAATTTAATAATTCTTCCACCTTGAATAAAAGAGACCTGACTATAAAAATTTTTCTTGCCGGAGTTGACAGTGTAAAACCCGGGAATCTGATAGATCGTTACGTTTCTTTTAGTAATAATCAATAATAGAAAAATAAAATAGTTAATAATAAGGAGGATTAGTTATGACAGAAAGCTGGCAGAGATATTTTCACATCGGCACGATACATTTCATGTCGTTTCCTGAGGTTATGAAGGGAGAAGGACCGATAATTGAGACATTGGAGAAAATATTGTCAAATGATTTTTTTACTGCGGTAGAGATAACGCGAATAAAAGATAACAAAGTACGTGAGGAGGTAAAGAAGATGCTGGAAAGCAGCCATGTGGTTTCCGCTTACGGAGCACAGCCAGTACTTTTATCCGGTAAACTTAACCTGAACTCACTTATAGAAAGCGAAAGAGAAACAGCGGTCAGCGAGATTAAGAAGTGTATTGAGGAAGCGGCTTATCTTGGCACTAAGGGAGTTGCAGTGTTATCTGGCCCACATCCGGGAGAGGATTTTGAGGACAAGGCAATAGAAAAGCTTCTTGAATCTCTTGACGAATTATGCGAGTACAGCAATAAATTAGGTCTTAAATTTGAACTCGAGTCTTTTGATTTTGATATTGACAAGAGATGCCTGATAGGCAAGTCTGATCTGGCGGCGACTCTTGCCAGAGAGGTGAGAAAGAGACACTCTAACTTTGGTTTGATACTTGATCTGTCGCATTTTCCGATACAACATGAATCAACCGGAACAGCATTGAAGAATTGTCTTGAATTCATAACCCATCTTCATATAGGCAACTGTGTTTTAAAAGACAAGGATCATCCCGCCTATGGAGATCAGCACCCGAGGTTTGGGGTTGAGGGAGGAGAGACTGATACAGAGCAGGTACGGGAGTTCTTTTCCGTGCTTTTTGAATTGGGGTGGTTAAAAAAAGATGTTGTAACTAGGCCTGATGATAAACCTATTGTCAGCTTTGAAGTTAAGCCGATGGCAGGGGAAAGGAGCGGAATTGTACTGGCAAATTCCATCAGGGTCTTTAAAGAGGCCTGGGCTTTATTATAATTATTAAAATAATCACTAGAAAGTAAAAGATATGCCTATTATAGATTCAAAAACTTTAAGTATAGTAAAAGAATACTCAGTAAGTGATCTTATCGAAAAAGCAAAAGAGATGCGTGCATATAATGTGATTTCTATATGCGCAGCTAAGTCGGGACACACAGGAGGTACATTATCTATAATGGATATTGCAGCAGTTTTATATCTGAAGGTACTCCGGCATGATCCTGCCAATCCTCAATGGGAAGATAGGGACCGTGTATTCTGGTCTGTTGGTCACAAAGCACCTGCCCTATATGTTGCACTTGGGATGGCGGGATATTATCCGATCGAAGAGACGGTAAAACTGAGAAAGCTGTGGTCAGGTTTTGAAGGCCATCCGAATAGGTTCAAGCTTCCTGGTCTGGAGCTATCGAGCGGATCATTGGGACAGGGACTGGGAGTGGCTGTGGGCTCTGCACTAAGTGCTAGGCTTGATAAAAAGGATTACTGCGTTTACTGCATCATGGGCGATGGAGAGCAGCAGGAGGGATCGATATGGGAAGCTGTGATGAGCGCAGGCCATTACAGGCTTGATAATTTAATAGGGATTATTGATTATAACGGTTTGCAGATAGACGGCAAAACAAAAGAAGTGATGGATATTGAGCCTCTTGAGGACAAATACAGATCATTTGGTTGGGATGTTATTCATGTTGACGGTCATGATATCGAAAAGTTAATAGACGCCTTTAGCCAGGCGGATGGGATAAGTGATAAACCAGTTCTGATCATTGCACACACCATTAAGGGCAAAGGAGTTAGGTTTGCTGAAGGCGTAGTAGGTTACCATGGTATAAGCCCACGGGATGGCCGTTGTGGTCCTGAATCCCTTGAACAGGCGATTTGTGATATTTATGACGGATCATCCAATGTTTTTTCAGGAGAGAAGGTAGATAGTCTGTTGGATATTGCCGATAAGTACAAGGAAGAGATAAACCTGAAGTTAAACGATTTAATGATAAAGTATAAACAGCATTACTGGTGGAATGAGACAGAAGAAATGCAAGTGGTTATGGATCCGACCAGAATGGGTTTTGGGAGAGCGCTTGAAAAGATCGGGGAAGATAAGGATGTAGTGGCATTTGGGGCGGATATAACGGGTTCAATCAGGATGGATGAATTTTATAAGAACCATCCCGAAAGGAAAGAACGTTTTTATAGCATGGGGATTGCAGAACAAAATATGACAGTCGTAGCTGCGGGATTTGCTAAAGAAGGCAAAAGGCCTTTCATAGGTTCCTATGGTGTTTTTGTTTCGGGCAGGAACTGGGATCAAATTCGTACGACGTGCTGTTACAACAACTTTAATGTTAAAATAGCTGGTGCCCATGGTGGTATATCAGTTGGGGAAGACGGAGCGACACATCAGGCTCTAGAAGAGATTTCTCTGATGTATTATCTTCCAAATATGCATATAGAGGTCCCATGTGATTCAGTTGAGACAGAGAAATCCACTTTTGCGATAACTGATGTGGAGGGACCTGGTTATATCAGGTATGGCAGGGAAGCCACTCCTGTAGTAACCAAGCCTGATACAGTTTTTAAGTATGGGATTGCAAATATAATTAGATTTCGAGGAACACGGGAAAGCTTTGTTGACGCATTTGAGACGGTATTAGGTAATGATT
>CAZTXH010000217.1:0-1236 GCA_964617415.1 uncultured Rikenellaceae bacterium
AGGGAGCAGGATCGGAAAACATATCGCACTTTACCTGCAAAAGAACTGTGAAGTTAAGTTAATTGACTCAGATCCGCAGAAATGTGAGGATCTGTCAGAGATACTTGATAATACTCTTGTGATTTGCGGTGACTGCAGAAAAGCAGATCTTCTTGAACAGGAAGGCATTTCAAAAATGGATGCTTTTGTTGCTGTAACTGGTAACTCTGAGACAAACATCCTTTCATGTCTTCTTGCAAAAAAAATGGGTGTCAAAAGGACCATTGCTGAGGTTGAGAACATGGAATATATAGAACTTGCGGAAAATTCGGGCATAAACACTATTATTAATAAAAAGACATCTGCAGCCAGCAGGATATTCCGCTATACCCTTAATCCTAATGTTACACATATCAAATATATGACCGGAACTGATGCTGAAGTATTTGAATTTATTGTCCCCCCAAATGCAAGGATAACCAAAGGAACACTTCGTGGTATTGAATTTCCGAAAGATGCTATTGTCGGAGGAGGAACAAGAGATGGTGTACCCTATATAGCAACCGGAGATACAATCATTAAAGCCAACGACAGAGTAGTTGTATTTACACTACCGTCAGCTCATGACCGCCTTACAAAATTTTTCACCTGATAAATAATGGTTAACTTCAGAGTCATTGCAAGAGTAATCAGCAAGGTACTCATTTTTGAAGGACTATTTATGCTGCTTTCTGCAGCTGTATCATTTCTATATAAGGAACCTGCAGCAAAATCATTGATTTTTTCCTCCATAATCACCATTGTTACAGGATTACTGGTTTTTACTCCCCTGCGTGATGAGGAAAGGTTAACGGAATATAAAGAGGGTTATATAATAATTACCGGCTTATGGTTAATTTGTAGTCTTTTTGGAACATTGCCATTCATTTTAAGCGGTTCAATCAAAAATTTTGGAAATGCATTCTTCGAATCAATCTCAGGATTCACAACTACAGGGGCGACTATTCTTACTGACATTGAATCATTACCTCATGGCATTTTGTTCTGGAGAAGTATGACCCAGTGGCTTGGTGGCCTTGGATTTATACTTATATCACTATCGTTGATACCTGTTGTGAAATCGCTGAATGTACAGCTTTCATTAACCGATTTTACCGGACAGGCAACCGATAAGATCAATCCCAAGGTAAGTGGTTCAGCAAAAAGGATGATCACTATCTATACAACACTGACACTGGCTGAAGCAATCCTACTTAT
>CAZTXH010000217.1:1246-4619 GCA_964617415.1 uncultured Rikenellaceae bacterium
CAACAATGTCAACCGGAGGCTTTTCAACAAGAGACCATAGTATCTCTTCTTTTGGATCACCACCTGTACTTATTATCACTACTCTTTTTATGCTGACGGCCGGCACAAATATGACTCTCTTCTATTATGTGGCAAAACGTAATTTTAAAAGAGCATTTGGTAATCATGAATTTATACTATATGCTATACTCTGCCTTGCCTTTATACTGGTAGTATCAACAGCCCTGTCATTTAAGCCTAATATCTCTGCAGGGAAAGGCTTTCTGGAAGGGACTTTTCAGACTATTTCAATAATGACGACAACCGGATTCTATAATAGTGATTATAGCCAGTGGGGCAGCTTCTTGATATTTATCTTCTTTATTCTTATGCTTACAGGTGGTACCTCCGGCTCGCCAAGCAGTGGTTTGAAAATTGTCCGGATACTTCTTATTGCAAAAAATGCACGTCATGAAATGAGAAGGATGATACATCCAAATGCTTCCATACCAGTACGACTTGATAAGAAAGTAGTTCCACATAATATGGTTGATAATATCCTGGTCTTTTTAATATTATACCTGTTTACAATCTCTGTAAGCTCTATAGTGATCTCACTTATGGGATATGATTTAATCACAGCATTCAGTACTTCAGCTGCCATGCTCGGAAATATTGGTCCCTCAATCGGCACTTTCGGCCCATTCTCAAATTATGCTGCTGTTCCTATGGCCGGAAAATGGTTTTTTGCATTCCTGATGCTTCTTGGAAGATTGGAATTATTATCAGTTCTTATTTTCTTCACAAGAAGCTTCTACAGACGTTGAATAATATCATCATTCCAATATACCAAGGCCCTCTCTGATAATCATAATTTCATCTCCTGTACAGTCGACAATAGTTGAAGCTTCATTGCTTCCATAACCTCCGTTAATAACTATGTCGGCAAAATCACGGTATTTTTCATAGATTAGTTCCGGATCAGTTGTATATTCAATTATCTCATCCTGATCATGAATGGAAGTTGTTATTATTGGCCTTCCGAGTTCCCGTACTATTTCCCGGACTATATTATTATCAGGAATCCTTATACCTACTGTCTTTTTCTTATTCCTGAAGAGCTTGGGAATCTGATTATTTGCTTTAACAATAAAGGTAAATGGACCGGGAAGATTTCTTTTCAGAAGCTTAAAAACTGAATTGTCCCTTATTATTGTATACTCCGATAACTGACTCATATTAAGAAATATAAGTGAAAGATCAGGATTATCCGGATTAAGACCTTTTAAGCGTGCTATCTTTTCAATCGATTTATGCGCCTTAATATCGCAACCCATGGCATAAACAGTATCAGTAGGATATATAATAATACCACCAGCTTCCAGTACATCAACAACCTGACGTATCCGTTTTTGGTTTGGGTTCTGTGGAAATATTCGAATTAACATAAAATAAGAGTGGCAGGAGTTCAGTATTCAGCGTTCAGCGTAATTTATTAAATGTTAATTGTCTATATACTTAGACTGTAAGTTCAATTCCATATTAAAAAGAGGGTAAGCTACTTATATCGCACCGCTACAACCACTTACCCTTGCTACCTTCCGATCCTGGGGGAGTTCAGCAGGAGCTGGTCGTATAAGACTTACCCCATGCAAAAATAGTAATTTCCATAGTGCATGCAAAATTAATATTTGGTATCAGTAAGATTCCTTTCTTATTTTACATTATATTTGTTTTAATTCCTTAATATGTAAAAACTAAACGCTTAAATCGATGGAAACCAAAGTAAACCCCTGGAAAGCAAACCTGACCAACGGATTAATAATGGGCCTTATAGGTATAGTATATTCCCTGCTAATGTATTTTTTTGATCTTACATTAAATCGGTTACAGGGATGGATTTTTATTGCTCTGCAGATCTTTATTCTTTACTTTCTTTTAAAATCATACCGTGATAACTACAAACATGGTTTAATAAGCTATGGCGAGGCATTGGGAGCAGGTATGATCATTTTTCTATATTATGCGATCATAGCAGCAATATTTACGTATATTCTCTATACTTTAATCGATCCAAATCTGATTGATAAACAGCTGGCTTTTACTGAAGAGCAATTGCTACAAAGAGGCCTTCCGCAGGATCAGATCGATATGAGTATGAGAGTACAGAAGAAAATTATGATACCTGAAGTGCTCGCACCCTTAAGCATCTTAGGCAGTATGTTCCAGGGATTAATAATGTCACTTATCATTGCAGCATTCGTCCGTAAAGAGGGAAATCCTCTTATTGATACTACAGAAGAAGAGCCTGTAAATAATTAATATGGATCTCTCGGTCGTCATCCCCGCATTTAATGAAGAGGAATCCCTGAATGAACTCTCATCCTGGATTGAGAAAGTTTGTTCATCATCAGGATTATCCTACGAAATAATCTTTATTGATGACGGAAGTACAGATTTATCATGGGATAAAATAAATGATTTGGCCCGGAATAATAAATTTGTAAAGGGGATCAGGTTCAGGAGGAATTATGGTAAAGCGGCAGCTTTACACACCGGGTTCGGTGAAGCAAAAGGAGAAATAGTAATTACAATGGACTCGGATCTGCAGGACTCCCCAGATGAGATACCGGATCTCGTAAGGATGATTCGCGAAGAGGGATATGACCTGGTATCAGGATGGAAAAAGAAACGTTATGACCCCTTCATCAAAAAGTTAACCAGCCGCCTCTATAATCTCACCGCAAGAATATCATCAGGAATAAAGCTGCACGATTTCAACTGCGGACTTAAAGCTTACCGTAATGAAGTGGTCAAAAGTATCGAAGTGTACGGCGAAATGCATCGCTATATACCATTACTTGCCAGGGAAGCCGGATTCAGAAATATAGGTGAGAAAGTAGTAAAACACCAGCCAAGAAAATATGGAGAGACAAAATATGGCTTCGACAGGTTCATAAAGGGTTATCTCGATATGCTAACCATCGGTTTTATAACCCGTTTTGGCAAGAGCCCTATGCATCTTTTCGGATCACTGGGTACCCTTATGTTCCTGATCGGTTTTGTTATGGCAGGATACCTTGGAATAAGAAAGCTTGTATTTGTACACAATCATCTCAGGGCTCCACTGGTCACCGACAGCCCTTACTTTTATATTGCCTTAACGGCTATGGTGATAGGATCTCTGCTTTTTTTAACAGGTTTCCTCGGCGAGTTAATAAACAGAAATTCGGCAGAGAGAAATAAGTACCTAATTAAGGATAAGGTGAATATCTGACCTCCGGACAATAACCCCCGGTCCCGAGTACTCGGGACCACCCCCTAAAGGGGGTCTAAATTGTTGTATATAACTTAATTATGTAATAGTATTAGCCCCCCTTTAGGGGGGTTGGGG
>CAZTXH010000218.1:0-4567 GCA_964617415.1 uncultured Rikenellaceae bacterium
GTACAGAAATACGGGAGGATGTTCCGTCTTAATACATGGTTCCGGTTTAATGCCCAGTTCTATGGTCTGGGGACCACTGTTAAACCTCTCAAAAAGGTTGTTGAGAGCGGTGTTCTGGGATGGCCCCTTAAGGTAACAGTCAGCGGTATTACAGGCTTTGACTGGAAGTTTTATTGGACCGGCAGGCATAACCTGAAACCTGAACCTGTACCTGAGGAACTCGATTATTACTTCTGGCTCGGACCTGCACCATACAAACCATACAACCCTGAAAGGGTACATTTAAAGTTCAGAGGATACTGGGATTACGACGGCGGAGGACTGGCAGATATGGGCCAGCATTATCTCGATCCGGTTCAATATCTTCTTAATAAAGATGATACCGGTCCTGTTTCAGTTGAAATAGATGCACCCCAGCAGCATTATGATGCTGTCGGTACATGGCGAAGGATCACTTATACCTATGATGACGGTTGCAAGATCATCCTCGACGGTGAGAACCGTGATAAAAATGCCGCATATATCGAGGGCCCGGGCGGAAAAATATTCAGGGGTTTCAGATCAGATATCAAAGACCTGAATAACCTCATAAACTCATTGCCAGATCCGGAACCACAGGTAACAAGGTTTACCGAGTCAGTATTGACAAGAAAGAAATTTGCACTTAACGAAGCCAATGGCCATAGATCCTGTTCTATTGTCAATCTTGGTGTTGTAGCCTTACGATTAGGCAGAAGCTTAAAGTATGATCCTGTATTACAGCAGTTTATTGATGATGAGGCTGCCAACAGGCTTATCAATCAGCCTATGTGTAATCCATGGAGGATATGATCTTTAATATGGTGAAATGACAACCAGTAAAACATTACAAAATGAAAACTAAAGGCTTGATTATATATACTGTTTTCCTTCTCATGTTATCCTCAACAGCTTTTTCGCAGGACAGGAGAACACTGGAAACAAAAGTAGCTGATCTGCTTGCACAGTTTCCCGCACAGGATATTCAATATACGGATAAACTGATGGGAGATATGCTGTCACTCGGTGATGAGGGCATAAGGAAGATATGTGATCAGATAATACCGCCCGGGACAGGGGATGATACCAGACCAAGGTTTGGCGTAGAATCTTTCTCAAGGTATCTGTCACAAAAGGGTATGGAAAATGGCAGGTCACGCTGGGAAGATATATGTATTTCGTATGTAACAAAACAAAATGACTATCTGGTAAAGGACTTCTTTATTAAACAGCTTCAGCTTATCGGAGGAGATAAATCTGTTCAGGTATTAAGTCAATACCTGTCTGACATTCAGGTATGTTATTCTGCTGTAGCAGCAATGACAGCAATAGGAGGACAATTGGCAGAGAGTCTGCTTGCAGAATCATTGGATGATATGATGCTTCCGTGTGCAGCAGCGGTGATGAATACCCTTGCAGATATGAACTCTCAGATAGCAGTAAATGAATATATATCCTGGACATCAGTTGATAATCAGGATATAAAAGCAGCGGCTTATAATGCTCTTGCACAAAGCAGAAGCCCGGAGGCTTATTCCATACTTCTTAAAGCAGCAAAAGAGAACAAGTACCGGTGGGAAAGAACGGGAGCTACATCAGCCCTGATTAATTATGCAAGGAATGCCGGGGCTTATGGCGATATAAAAACAATGGATAAGATATGTAAGCTTCTCATTAAAAAATGTAATGATGAGCATACATATCAAAATAAGACAGCTGCCCTTGAAACCTATGTTTTGTTTCATGGTGCAGATGCAATGCCACAAATTCTTAAAGCTGCAGCTCATCCTGACGCAGGATACAGAAATGCAGCTATAAATATGTCGGCTGACATCATTGGGGATAATGTAACTGATACATGGATTAAATACTTTTCGAAAGCTATACCCGCCGCAAAACCGGAAATAATTGCCCTATTAGCACGAATGGGGGATAACAATGCATTGCCACTGATCAAAAGATCCCTTATTAATGAGATGCATGAAGTGAGAAAAGCTGCTGCAGAAGCGCTTACAATATCTGGTGATGAAGAGGCAGTCCCCCTTATTATAGGATATATGATGGAATTTGAATCTCCTTCCGACCAGGAAGCTGCCTTAACAGCTTTAAAGAGCCTGGTAGGCAATAAGGAGATGCCACTGGTAAAGAATGTACTGGAAGAGGGGCTGCCTGCAGCAAAGAAGAGTGCAATTGAACTGATAGCCTTGAAAAAACAGGAAGAATCATTTGATCTTGTATTTCCATATACCTCATCCGGCGATGAGGAGGTGAAATCTGCAGCCTTTAAGGCTCTTGCTGAACTGGCAGGCTGGAGAGATCAGGATGATTTGCTGAACCTGTTATTTAAGAGCGGTAACGAGGACTATGTGTCTGATATCCAGAATGCACTGGCCGCTGCTGCGGCTGAAATAGCTGATCCGGAAAGACGCTCCGAGGTTATTTTGAAAGTACTAGAATCCGGGGAAAGACGAGAAGAACTTATTCCCGTACTGGCAAAGACAGGCGGGAGAAAGGCCCTTGCCGTGGTATTAAAAGAATTTGAGGACGGCACCTCCGAAATAAGAGAGGTATGTTTTAATACTCTTACCTCATGGAGTGATCATTCAGCGCTATCAGCTTTATATGAGATCTGTGCATCAGAAAATAAAAGCTATGAAGCCAGGGCTTTTGAAGGGTATGTGCAGCAGGTTCATTCTGCCCCGGTTACTGATGAACAGAAACTGCTTCTCCTGAGAAAAATAATACCGTATGCCTTGACGCCGGAACGTAAGAATGCAATCCTGGCAGAAATGGGCAGACTTAAGACATACCAATCGCTATTCTTCGTTGCCAACTTTCTTGATGACCCTGCTACTTCTTCCGTAGCTGCAATGTCGGCTATGAATATTGCTCTTCCATCATCCGGAGAGAGTACAGGTATGTATGGCTCAAATGTGAAGGAAATACTTGTAAAAGTAATGTCGAAACTGGAAGACGAGGAGAGTGATTATGACAGGGAAATGATACGTAAATATCTTGAGACAATGCCCGATGATAAAGGATTTGTCCCGATGTTTAACGGAAAGGATCTCACAGGATGGCAGGGGCTGGTTGAAAATCCGATCGCCCGGACTAAGATGAAACCGGCAGAACTTGCCGGAAAACAGGCAGAGGCTGATAAAAGGGTTCCCGGAAACTGGACTGTAAAAAATGGATGTATATGGTTTAACGGTAGCGGCGATAACCTCTGTTCCGTTAAGGAATATGGGGATTTTGAAATGCTTGTCGACTGGAAAATATCCAAAGGGGGCGACAGTGGTATTTACCTGAGAGGCACACCACAGGTCCAGATATGGGATACATCAAGAGTGGAGGTTGGTGCCCAGGTAGGATCAGGTGGCCTCTATAATAACCAGGTACATGAATCGAAACCTCTGAAAGTGGCTGATAATCCTGTGGGTGACTGGAATACTTTCAGAATCATTATGGTGGGTAAAAAAGTGTCTGTATGGCTTAACGGAGAGCTTGTTGTCGATAATGTAGTTATGGAAAACTACTGGGATCGGAGTATCCCTATTTTTCCAAAAGGAGCTATTGAACTTCAGGCACATGGTACAGACCTGGGATTCAGAGATATATATGTAAGAGAGATAAGTGAAACAGAGTATAACCTTACACCTGAGGAGAAAGCCGAAGGATTTGTATCTCTGTTCAATGGCAGGAACCTTGACAATTGGGTGGGAAATAAGGACTCTTATGTTGCTGAGGATGGAATGATCGTTATTAAACCGGAAAAAGGCAGCGGGGGGAATCTCTTTACAGAAAAAGAATACTCCGATTTTATTTTCAGGTTTGAATTTCAATTGACACCGGCAGCCAATAACGGACTTGGTATAAGAGCACCTCTTTCAGGTGATGCAGCTTACCAGGGTATGGAGTTACAGATACTCGACAACACAGCACCTGTATATGAAACATTACAACCCTATCAGTATCATGGTTCGGTTTATGGTGTTATACCGGCAAAAAGAGGTTACCTTAATCCTGTCGGAGATTGGAACTATGAAGAGGTGTTTGTACAGGGTACACATATTAAGGTGACACTTAACGGAACCGTTATTGTTGATGGCGATATTGCAGATACCAGGGATAACGGAACAATGGATCACAGAGATCATCCGGGACTTAAAAACAAAACAGGACATATAGGTTTTCTCGGACATGGATCCGTAGTAAAATTCAGAAACATAAGAATTAAAGACTTTTCAGAAAAAGAATAATTGATTTCCTCGGTGTCCCTCTGTGTCTCCTCTGTGTCTCTCTGTGAAACAAAAAGTATTTAAAAACTTACACAGAGTACCACAGAGTCAGCCTTCGTTGAAACTCCGGCTGATGATAAAGGCACTGAGTTCCACAGAGCTTTATAAAAATGAATGATCATGAAAAAATTTGGAATATTATTAATCAGTTTGATACTTTTTTCCTCATGCAGCAAGGTAGCTCCTCCTGAACCATATGGTCCCTTACCATCAGAGAGGCAGCTTGCATGGCATGAGATGGAGTATTATAT
>CAZTXH010000219.1:0-4246 GCA_964617415.1 uncultured Rikenellaceae bacterium
AAGTCCAAACCTGTACTGTCTGGCAACCTCATCGATCATAACTTTCTCAACACCCATTGAAAAGAGAGAGCCAATACCAAAAATCAGCAATATACTCTTCAGTACCCTCAATTCTTTGAAATGATGGAAATGCATGAAAATATATACAAGAGCATACAGGTGAAATGCTAAAACAAACATATGTCCTGCTCCCATGAGAATATCAATTATGCCGATTCCTGATCTGTCAATATTAAAGGCTTCAGGTAAATTCACAATTATCTGTAATAGAATATAGGTCAACCAGAAGAATGAAATAATTCCGGTGATCATCATTATTGTATTGTTGGTTTTAAATCTTGCTTTCATTTCACTGTTATCAATTCGTTTATTTATTTTTAATCCTGATCATCATCAATTAGGTAAAATATATCTTCAACCTTAAGGTTGAAAAATCTGGCCAGCTTAAGTGCCAGTAATGCCGAGGGAACAAATTTGTTCTTTTCAATAGAGTGTATTGTCTGCCGTGTTACACCGATCTCTCTTGCCAGGTCTTCCTGCGACATCTCATTATGATCGAAGCGGCAACGTCGTATATTATTCTTCAGTTTCATTTATGGTAATTATTTTGTACCAAATGTAAAGTATAAATTACATATTACCAAATATATTTTACATATTTTTTCTTTTTCTACACACCCACAGAGAATTGGTTTATTACAGAAAAAAAAATGAGAGTACCCTATGAGACACCCTCATTCAATACAGGTAATATCCATTTTCAGATGTTGGATATTACAAATAGCAAATATGTTTAACAACTATTCGCTCTTTGCAGCAATCAGATTATATAACCATGCGAACAATGCGCCACCGATAAATCCATCTACAGCAGCCCAGGCTAAGCCTATAATGCTCCCAAGGGGAGTGACACTATAACCCAGGTAAACACGACCAACAAAGGTTGATCCTTCCGGTACATCGCCGAATAAAATTATCCACCATGTTATCAGGAATAACCCGACACCACAAAGAATTGCACCTGTTATTGCAAATGCTTTTACATTCAGTTTCATGATAATTATATTTTATTGTTCCACAATTTCAACCCTCCTGTTTCTTGCTTTGCCTTCATCGCTCGAATTTGAAGAGACAGGGGATAAGTAACTTACTCCATATGCTTCAAGCTGATCAGCATTTACATTGTATTTGTTTATTAGTTCGTCTATAACAGTTTTTGCCCTTTCTTCCGATAAAGCCATATTACTGGTAAAATCGCCGGTATTATCAGTATGTCCGACAATAAAGAATTTTTTATCCTGGTTGGAATTTACATATTCTGCAATATTTTCCAGTGCATCATCAGATTCTATTTTAAGAGTAGATTTCCCTGTATCGAAATATACACCTTCAAGAATTGTGTGTCCTGATATTTTTAGACCTTTTTCTATTGTAGCAGCTGTTACCAGTCCTGTTTCCATTGGTTTTTCTTCTATCACATCCATTGTGGTAAGGATCCAGTCATAATCATTATCCGAGGAAACAAAAATAACAACATAGACATTCTTCCCTTCATTATTCCCGTTAGCTACTAAATATCTGTATCCCATACGTCCGTCGGGAGCAATTCTATTGTCTTTCAATTTATTAATATCCCCGTAATATGTAAAATACCAGAATTCATAAGAGACAGGAACTGATTTTTCCGAACAAGAAAACGATACATTGAAGTTGGCATTCTTCAAAGCGATTTCATAATTTCTGAATATTTCGAATACCGAGTGATCTTCAGAAGCGCTGTATTGTATTCTTGTAATCTCTCCTTCGACATTTACCTTTTTATTGGGTTCTCCATTTTCGTTAAAACCGAGAACAATAATATACTGATCATAATTTTTATGTTCATAGTATTCCATCACTGAACCTTTGAACCGGGAGATCAATGGATGATCTTTACCTCCTTCAACATCTGTTTTTCTTCGGTCTTGTGCAGAAACATTTACTGAGATAATCAACAGAATAATTGTGAAAATAGATATTGGTTTTTTCATGATAAATTTTGGATTAAGATTGACTTTTTTTATTACAATCTGGTAATAAGTTAATTAATTATTGCGGAGTGTTTTCAGGACTCTGCTTTTTTCGACGTGAAGATAATGACAAATCAAAAAAATTCCCTCTTCGGGGCAGGTTCTACCTGCGAACAAAACAGACTGAGTACTATGTAATTAGTTTAACAAAATTACTACTTTCTTTTTATTGATGAAATAATAGTTAAAACAAAGTATCAATTAATTAGATATATTCTCAAATATATGTTGTGTCATTATTTCAAAATTAACTCAAGGACTTTATCGTGAGGATCCTTAAATCCGGATTTCCTGTATATAGTTTCCCCATCCCTGGTTGTATGAAGTTCAATCTTATCGAGGTTAAGGCTTTTTGCTTCAGCGATAAGTCTTTGAAAAAGCATTGAGCCAATACCGTTATTCCTGAATTCTTTTACAGTATACATATTTAAAATATAACCTGTTTTACCACCGGGTATTTCAAAGTTACCTGGTTGTTCCCGGAGAACCAGACCGCTGAAGCCTACTGATTGATTTTCATATTCAGCTATATAGGAGATGAATGTATTTTTGTCTAATCCTTTAATAAAATAGTTTCTCAACGACTTCCTAAGTTGTAATTCCGTTTCCGGAGTTGGGATCCATTGTGCTTCCTTAAGAAAGATTATGCGGTATTCAATAAGTAACTCAATATCATCTGATGATGCTTTCCTTATTAAGATCTTATTTTTATCAATAACCATTATTTCAGAGTATATTATTATGAATCTTTTCAAGTCTCGTCTTTGCTTCCGGATCTAAAGAAAGTAATTTAAGAAGTTCATTACATGCAAAATCATTACAGTAGGCACAGTTAGGAATACTTTTTAGGATAGCACATTCCCTGATTTGACAGTTTGCACAACCTGCAAAGAGTCTTCCGGTATTTGCTTTACAACCATCGCAATTACTTATATCCTCCGGTTTGTAATTCTTACTGTATAGTTTGGAGCATTCTTCGGCTATTTCCAGTCTCATTTTTACCTGTGCGTCCGGATCCTTTTCAATTGTTGCAAGATGAATCGGGCAGGTTTTACATTCTAACCCGCAATATGAAGATAATTGGATAGATTCGTTTGTCATTTTATATCATGATAATTTCTGGTGTGCTTTACAATTATTAAAGATGCCAAAAGGACATATACAACTGGAAGAAGAAGGTAAAATGATTTCAATTGTCTGTTCATTTGCGATTAAAATTGAACATGAAAGATATTATAAATATTAATGCATTTAGCGATTTTTAGATCCCGCATTACCTTTTTACTTAATCCATCTAATGATGGAATTTTCGAAAACATTGAATACTCCTCAATAATATTTATTTCATTTATCCATTCTTTCAATCTTGAAGCTTTTCTGAGGTGCCATTTGAGTCGTGCTTCAGGTTTGAGGCCACTCTTACTCATTATAGCCCAGTTTGTCAGTAATACCCATAGTCTTGATGATACTGCATCAAAAACAAAATGTGATCCGGGATAAGCTTCAGCAAGTTTTCTGAAAAGTACTTTGATCTCAGGTTCCCTGAAATAGAAAAGAACTCCTGCAGCCATGAACAGAACAGTATGGTCTTCTGTCAGTTTTGCAATTTCATCTATCCATGAAAAATCAAAAACTGATTTTGCTATTGTAAATTCCTGTTTTGAATCAGGTATCAGTTTCTGCCTTAGTTTAGCAACATCCGGAAGATCTATGTTTATCCATGTGACAAAATCCTTTTTAATTCTCTGATATGTTGTATCTAAACCGGCACCAATATTTATCACAACACAATTATTATTATGTTCAATATAGCTCCTAACAATATTGTCGAAATTATATGCACGTATAGCCCACCCCAACTGTTGGTTATTCGCTATCTCAGGATCTGCTTCAATTCTTGAAAAGTCATAATCGATGTTCTTAATAATATCTCTCGCGAATGTATCTGTAATCAGGGGTTTTGCCTTTTCTGTCTCTTTTGCACGAGCCCATAATGGCAGTAACAAAGTTTCCTCTACAGGTCCAAGATTGATTTTAGTTTTTACATCTGTCATATTTAACCCCCTATTTATTTTCTAAAAATGGCCATCAATTTATAAACTTTTCTAAAGTGGTAAAAACTCACAACTCTAAAACCTTCTCCACTACCTCCTTAACCCTTTTATCAAAATCCGCTA
>CAZTXH010000219.1:4256-4552 GCA_964617415.1 uncultured Rikenellaceae bacterium
TCGTTTCCAGTATTATTGTTACAATTCTATATTTTGGATTTATTCCTGATGACTATTTTTATCTTAGACCAGATTATTACTATTCCGATAATACTGATCAACTCGACCGGCATATCCATTAAGGCATAGGATAATTTATACTCACCAAGGAGAATCGATCCAATGTCTAATAATATGGCAATAACATTTGCCATTAGAATTAAACTCAGGGCCCATTGACGGTTAACAGGATTACGTGTGATCAGGATATAGAGCAGAGAATATGGAAGCACAGCTCCACCTGCACCACGTAGCAT
>CAZTXH010000220.1:0-4533 GCA_964617415.1 uncultured Rikenellaceae bacterium
CCCTTGTACCATAAATTGCTGCAGAAGCACCCTTAAGTACTGATATTGATTCTACTTCTACAGGAGAAATATCAGTAAAATTGTTAACCGGAACACCGTCAACAACCAGTAGTGCAGGAACATCGCCAAAGAAGTTCGAAGAACCCTGTATTACTATACTGGTTCCATTGACTCTGACTCCTGATACTTCCCTTGTAATCATTTCATATACGGAAGAGTATGTTCTGTATTTATCATCTGTTCCGTCAATCTTTTCCACATTGGTAGTAAGATCTTTGTCTTTTTTATAGTCATATCCTACATTGACAGCTTCTTCACCTTCGGGTAATTCAGGATTCTGACGGGTGGAAATCGATTCCCCTCCATATTTAAAATTTATTACTGTTCTGCCATCTATTGGCTCCTCGATCATACCATTTGCAAAGGAAACCACACCTATTTTATTAGCTTTTTGTTTGACCTTGATCTTGAATTTTCCTTTAGAATCAGTCATAGAACTGGTATTCTTCCCGTCAATCATAATTATGGCATTTGCCACAGGATAGTGTCTGGCATCAACTACGCTACCGGTAATTGTAATTTTTGTCCTCTTATTCTTCTTCTGTCCTTCCAAAATACTAAAGCTGAAGACTGATAATAAGATTAATAAGATAATTTTTGTTTTCATTTCAGTAGATTATAATTATTTGTAATTCTGTATTTTTTTATTCTTCAAAATTATTAAAATCCTGAAGAGTGTTACCGAAAAAGTATTGCCATTTATTCACCACAAAGTTAATAATTATCCTTCAGGGAAATACCGTAAAATTACTATAAATCCAATAATTTAGCTTTTAACTCTTTCATAGGGGTGATGATTGGAATGGAAATTATGATTCCAATCGATAAAAAAGATTCCGATCCCGCCAAAGCGGGAGAGGAATCTCAACTCAAATTATATAATTCTTTGTATAGAATTATTTTCCTATACAGAAATTCCTGAAGATATTACCCAGGATCTCATCGGTTGTGATCTCTCCTGTTATCTCTCCCAGATAATGAATAGCATGCCTTATATCAATAGCAATAAGATCCTCCTCCAAGTTGTTTTTTAATCCCTCCCTTACTCTTTCAAGGCTGTCTATTACTTGAGATAATGCCCTGTAATGCCTTATATTCGTAATGATTACGTTTTCTGTACCTGCTTTATAACTTTCTACGGTACTACTTATGGATTCCCTGAGTTCATCCAGTCCTTCGCCTGTTTTGGCTGAGATAAATAGCATTGATTCATCTTCATGCAGTGTTATACCTGTCTTGAATTCATTTCTCTTTTCCGATGTATCAATGTCTATTTTATTTATAAGGATAAACAGTTTCTTATCCTTGCCTGTAACCTGGCTACGCAGATTGTCGAGTATTCCTTTGAGAGTAGTTACTCCTTCGTTCACATCAGCAACAAGAATAATAAGTGAGGCAGCAGTTATCTTTTCGTGTGTCTTTTTTATTCCCAGGTTCTCGATGATGTCTCCTGTGTCTCTAAGACCGGCTGTATCAATAAACCGGTACTGAATGCCATCAATAACTGCTATATCTTCAATTGAATCTCTGGTCGTGCCAGGTATGTCCGTAACAATTGCTTTTTCTTCTTTCAGGAGATTATTCAGTAGAGTCGATTTTCCTGTATTTGGGTTTCCTACTATTGCAACGGGAACGCCGTTTTTAATTACATTACCTAAACTGAATGAAGATGTGAGTTTCATTGCTACAGATATGACTTTTTCGACTATTTCGAACAACTTTGTTCTGTCGGCAAATTCAACATCTTCCTCACCGAAATCAAGTTCCAGTTCAATAAGTGATGCAAAATGAAGAAGGTCGGCTCTGAGTATCCTTATTTCATCTGAAAATTCCCCTCGTATCTGGCTGACAGCAACTTTATGTGCTGCTTCAGATTCTGATGCTATCAGATCTGCTACGGCTTCAGCCTGCGACAGATCCATTTTGCCATTCAGGAAGGCCCGCATGGTGAATTCACCGGGATTTGCCGGTACTGCGCCATTTTTTATCAATAGCTCAAGTATCTTTTGCTGTATATACCTGGAAGCATGGCATGAGATCTCAATGGAATTTTCTCCGGTATAGGAGTGAGGTGTCCTGAAGATGCTTATAAGAACATCATCAATGATATCTTCACCGGAATATATTTCACCATGAACAACTGTAAAACCCTGTTCTTCTGTAAGTTTTGTTTTCCTTCCGGATGGAAGGAAGATTTTGTCACAAATGGCTAGGCTTTGAGAGCCGCTCACCCTTATAATCGCAATTGCGCCTCCTCCCGATGTTGCCGGGGCACATATCGTTTCTTCTGTCCTTAACATATTTCACCATCTGTTAAAAGACAAAAGTATGAAACTTATATTAATCGTCAACCTGATTTTAACCAATTGCCAACTGCCTATTGCCAATCCCGAAAAACAACGAATTTATAATTCGTATTGTTTTTCGAGGATCCTCGAATTTCTTCTGAGTCAAAGGCTCAAAGAAATTCGGGACTGCCAACTATAATTCTACCTCTCAAGATTCCGGACAGTAAAAAAAGCATCATCTACTTTCACCTGTTCTTCGATATTGTTGAATACTATCTCGGATTTTCTGTCGGTAATATGATTACTGGCGATCATATCCTTTATCATATATTTCCCTCCGGCCATTTCATGAACACTTTTGATTTCAATAGTCTTAAACATCTCATCATCAAAGTTATAGAACTCCATCTTCCGTACCTGGTAATTATTCATGTCGATATAGCTGATTTTTCTCGAATAACCATATTCATCCTCTTTATCCTCATCAACCGGGATACTTTCGATGATCCACATGTTATCTTTTCCTGATTCCGTAAGATGTTTGTTCTCAAAGTCTGAGAGGGTAGGAGAACTCATGTCGGCATTTGTAAATTCCGAACTCATAAAGCTCTTACCCTTTTCAGAGGATACTATACGCCTGGTTCTCTTCAATGCAGGAAGATAAATCCATATATCGTCAGCACTGTACTTATTATCAACCACCAGCATAGCCGTACCTCTTACATCGCCTGGTTCAAGGAATTTGATCATTCTTTTCTCAAGGCCGCCTGAAAAGGTTTTTGTGGTCATTGAGATTGTCCTGTTTCTAGTTGCCCCGTTTTTTTCGGTTATTGATAGTTTAATTGTAGCACTCATGGAGCCTGTAAGGCTCAGTTCACGGCTTTTATCAAGTATCTGCCCTGCCTCCGGTAATTGAGCCGACACCTGCGAAAGCGGCAGTATTAACATTAATAAGATCGTTACTTTTTTCATATTCTTTAAATTTTGATTTACTCATATCTTGTTCAACAAAGCCTGGTCTGAACTTCATCAGAATTGCCGGTATCAGTACTATTGCACATGCAAGGCATGATCCAATGGAAATCAATACCAGATAGCCGAAGAACCGTATTGAAGTGAATCCTGATAATATCAATACCGAGAATCCTGCCATAACACCACATGCATTAATAATTATACTCCTACCTATTGTTTTCATCGCTACCCGTGTTGATTCTTCATACGAGAGTCCCTTTCTTATCTGGATATTAAAATTCCATATATACTGTATTGTAAAATCAACACCTACACCGATCATGATCGATGAGAGAAGAGCTGTTGCAGCATCAAGTGCTATTCCGCTGAATCCCATAAATCCGAAAAGAATGAGTATCGATGTTGCAAGAGGAATAGACCCTACAATACCTCCTTTCAACGACTTGAATATCAAAGTCAGAAAAACAAATACTGTTATCATGGCAAACAAAAGAGATATTATCTGTCCCCTGATGACCGATGCTGCAAAATCTGCCATTATTATTGCATATCCACCAACTGTTATTTCTGCGGGGAAATCCCCGGTAACCTCATTAATTACTGATTTTACACTTTTTATTACCCTGTTTTCCGGCTGGGAGAGACGGATAAGTATATGTGCATTTGTGTTTTCCAGATTCATCATTTGCCTGAAGTCATCAGGATTTCCACTCATATTATAGAGTTCAAACATCTGTGCTATAGCTGCTCTCGACTGTGGTATTTTGTCATAGCCATCTTCATCCGGGAGATATAAAGCCTTGCTCATCTCCCTCACAGCCTGTGAAATAGAAAATACTTGTCCTACACCATCCATATTTTCAACTTTGGTAGTCAGATCATCAATCCCTTCCATAACCTCCGGATCCTTGATGTTTCCTTCAACCATAACCGAGATAGTCTGTGATCCCCCGAATTTGCTGTTAATAATATCTGATGCCATCCTCAGGGGATTCTGTTTAGGAAAAAATTTCTCCTGGTTTGTCTCAATTTTAAGAAGTGTAATTCCTGATGCAAGGATTATTGTAAGCAAAACAAATCCCACGATAACGGATACGGGTTTTTTAATGACAAGTCCCGACAGTGAACTCAGAAATCTGTCAAATCCCTCTGTTTTAGTCTTCTTCGGTTTGAAATCATATTTCCCGTTTCCACGGAACCAGATTAATAC
>CAZTXH010000221.1:0-4527 GCA_964617415.1 uncultured Rikenellaceae bacterium
GCTCAGGGTAGGCCAGATAAGAGAATCTTTTGAATACGAATCATTCAATATATTCCCCTGGCTGAATATCAGCAATGTACCCTGGATAATTACCGGTACCGATGCCTATGATGGCATCTTATCTGCCCGCTCCGGGGATATAGGACATAATTCATCATCTGTCCTTTCAATTAAAGCATTTTATTCAGGAGACGACTCGCTGAGGTTTTATTATAAAGTATCTTCAGAATTAAATTATGATTTCTTTATCTTCAAACTTAACGATACAGAGATTTTCAGAAAATCGGGAGAGACTGAGTGGGAACAGAAAGTGATCGCGATACCATCCGGTTATAATAACATGGAATGGATCTATAGGAAAGACCAGGCTGTAATCGGAGGTTCTGACTGTGCCATGATAGATATGATTGACTTTTCCGAATCAGGAACAGTAAGTTATGTAAGAAGGGATCTTGCAGCAACAGAGCTGATATCACCAATACAAAAAGACAGGATTGGCAGGGAAGAGGTCATTGTTAAGGTATTAAATGAAGGCCCGGACACTATCAACGGATTCAATATGGCCTACAGAATAAACGAGGGCCTTCCTGTTAAGGAACATTTCGAGAACAAACTGGTTCCACTGGGTGATTCAGTTACCATTAAATTTACCCTGCCAATAGATTTCTCTCGTTATGGCATTTATAACATTGAAGTCTATGGATACGATAATGATGATGATTATCATTTTAATGACACACTACGAACAAGAATAGAACATACTACTATTATTGAACCATATCTTGTCTACCCCAATCCATTCACAGAAGATCTTAATATCTTAATTAATTCTGATGTAGCTGGTACTGCTCATTTCGCTCTTTACAATACAACAGGGATGAAGGTCATCGATATTGAATATGATATTACCGGAGGACTGAATGAACTGGTAATTAATACAAGGCACCTTCCGCCTTCACTTTATTATCTCAGGATTGAATATCCTGGAATCACAAGAACGGTTAAAGTGGTAAAAACAAGAATGTGATCATGATTGCTTTTTTCATGTTATTAAAACTAAATCTATTATGTCAACAGAAGTACCAACCAGAGAATCGGCCCTTGCATTATTCAAGCAATACAATAAATCAGAAAGTCTTTTAAAGCATGCTCTTGCTGT
The DNA here is from genome assembly GCA_964617415.1 of uncultured Rikenellaceae bacterium. Taxonomy (GTDB): domain Bacteria; phylum Bacteroidota; class Bacteroidia; order Bacteroidales; family VadinHA17; genus LD21. The sequence goes on from CAZTXH010000221.1 coordinate 1,160, forward strand.
TGAGGGAGTAATGAGATATATGGCCAGAAAGGCCGGAGAGGATGAAGAAAAATGGGGAATAATCGGACTTGTCCATGATCTTGACTATGAGATGTATCCCGATCAGCATTGTACAATGACAAAAAAGATACTTGAAGAAAACAACTGGCCTGATGAATACATACGAGCAGTGTTAAGTCATGGCTGGGGATTAGTTACAGATGTTGAACCTGTAACATTGATGGAAAAGACCCTGTTTGCCATGGATGAACTTACTGGTCTTGTAGTAACGAGTGCATTAGTGAGACCATCGAGAAGTGTGATGGATATGCAAGCAAAATCTGTCAGGAAGAAATGGAAAGACAAAAGATTTGCTGCAGGTGTCGACAGGTCGGTTATTGAAAAGGGAGTAGAGATGCTTGGAGTAACTCTCGACGAATTGATTACTGATTGTATTATGGGAATGAGGGAAGTAGCGGATGAAATCGGATTAGGATATACTAATTAGGAATTATTGAGAAATGATAAAAATTAACCGCAGAGAAAGCAAAGTTAATTCCACTAAGATCGCAGAGAATTATTAAAATACTCTGCGGACTCTGTTAGCTCTTTGCGCTCTTTGCGGTTAAAAATATGTAACAGTCTTTAGAGTATCCTACAGCTCCTTAATCTTTATATTCCTGAACCACACATCATTACCGTGGTCCTGAAGTCCAATATAGCCCTCCCTGGCTGTATTGACAAACCACTCCCAGTCAGCAAATTTTGAATCTGCACACATCTTTTTCCATTCATCAGTCCAGAGATGGAATTCAACTACATTCTCACCGTTTGAACTGAAAACTACAGTTCCCTGGTAGACGAGTATACCAACCTCGTTCCATTCACCGGCGGGTTTTGTATTCTGAGGTTTAGCCGGAATAAGGTCATATAGAGAACCTGCCATACGGTTACCGTCAACACCGAGTCTGGCATCCGGATGTTTTTCATTATCAAGAATCTGCATTTCAGGAGCAGATTTATAGATCGGTTCACCCGGTATCTCCTGTGCGAGGAAGAAAATTCCACTGTTACCTCCTTCAGAGATTTTCCACTCAAGTGAGAGTTCAAAATCCTTCAGTTTCTTATCATAAATGATATCTCCACCACTTCCGCCGGCTTCACCGGCTCCTGATCCTATACAATGGAGTGTTCCGTTAACAACCTCCCATCCCTTTTCAGGAAAAGTGGCTTTATTATATCCACGCCAGCCGGTTGTTGTCTTACCATCAAAAATACTTACCCATCCTTCTTCCTGTGTAGAAGCAGCAGATTTTGATTTTCCTGTTGATGCACATGATGTAATTCCCATTATCAAAATAAATGATAAGATAATATTTAAAATTTTCATTTTTAATTCTATTAATGTTAACAATTCAATGATAGAGACGCGTTAATAACGCGTCTCTACGTTATGCAGGCATGTCAGGTAATGACCAGCCATCACGATAATTATGTTTTATCATCTCAGCAGCGAAATCACTTGCACTCATCGGGTCAGTCCATTTTTTATTAAATGTAGGATGACCATCTTTAATCGTAAATGCATCTTCAACACATATCCTCAGTTTTTCGTTGTCATTGATATTTGTGAATTCCATATTCACACCATCCCATTCTAGTTCTTTGTTAAGGCCCTGGAGTCGGACAGCAAGAACTCCCATTACGACCATTTCGTTGAATGGTCCTGCTTCAGCAAATAATGATTTAGTCTCAACCCTGCTTTCCGGGCTCTCTTTACATGCACGCACCCAATCCATTTCATGTCCACCACGGGTAGCATTTTTAACTCTTCGTTCGGTTTGAGGTACTTTCGGTTTACGACCTGACAACAACCATGGATTAACACCATAACAACCACATACTAGTGTATCTTTTGTACCGTAGAAAAGAACTCCGCCTCCCTGGTCGTTCATGTTTTTACCATCGGGCCATCCTTCAGGTTTCATTGGCTGAAGTCCGCCATCATACCATGTAACTTCCACTTCAGGTAATTCTACTTTATAGTGTGAGGGTGCTTTTCTTTCAGGATATACAAGTTTCACCATCTGTGCATTTGGAGCACAGTCGGTAAGAAGAAGTGTTGAGCTTCCCTGTACCTTCGTAGGATAAGTCAGCTTCATTGATTTAAATACCGGATGAAGTATATGACAGGCCATATCACCAAGAGCGCCTGTACCAAAATCCCACCATCCTCTCCAGTTCCATGGATGGTAGATGGCATTGTAAGGTCTCTCCGGAGCCGGACCAATGAAAAGATCCCATTTGAGTGTTTCAGGAATTGGGTCTTCCTCAGCCGGCCTGTTTAATCCCTGTGGCCATATCGGACGGTCAGTAAAGGCTTCTACTTTTTTCACCTCTCCTATTTCTCCATTCTGTATCCATTCAACAACAAGGTCAACACCTTCAGCTGAAGAGCCCTGGTTACCCATTTGTGTTGCTACTTTATATTCTTCGGCCAGTTTTGTTAGCAGCCGTGATTCATAAACTGAATGAGTCAGTGGCTTCTGTACATAAACATGCTTACCCATCGTCATTGCCGTTGCAGCAATGATGGCATGAGTATGATCAGCAGTTGCAACTATCACTGCATCAATAGAATCACCCATTTCATCATACATTTTGCGCCAATCCCAATAATGTTTTGCATCAGGGTTGGCATCAAAAACAGGTTTTGCATAGTGCCAGTCAACATCACAAAGAGCAACGATGTTCTCAGATCCCTTTACTGCTCTCAGGTTTGAATTACCCATACCACCAATACCTACTACAGCAATATTAAGCTTATCGCTGGGAGCCCTGTGACCCAAACCGCTGATCACAGAACTTGGCAGTATTGTCAATCCTGCAGCAACAGCACCGGTCCTTCCGATGAAGGAACGGCGAGAAATGTTCTTTGAATTTTCTTTCATTTTAAAATATTTTAATACTTGGTTAAGATTTTGATAGATATGTAAAAGTAATAATTTCCCTATGATTTACACAATATATTCCATGAGGATGTAAAAAATCAATCATCTCCGGATTAGAGTTCCCTGATCCAGATATTTCTGTAAGCAACAGGATTACCATGATCCTGGAGTACTATCGGTCCGGGGCCATGTTTTTTAATTGAATACTCCGGTATACCGATATATAAGGTTGGTCCCCTGAGACTTACATTATTCTGTATCAAAACTCCATTATGCAGGACAGTAACCCTTGGAGGTGTAAAATACAGAGTAGAATCTTCACCAAACCTGGGAGCTGTATAAATAATATCGTATGTCTGCCACTCACCAGGTTTTCTAGATGCATTTAACAGTTGTGCATACTGTTTGTAGAGGCTACAGGCCTGACCATTCCTGTAG
>CAZTXH010000222.1:0-4501 GCA_964617415.1 uncultured Rikenellaceae bacterium
CCCATGTTGTATCTCCGTCTTCATCTATCTCAAGAGAGTCTCTGACAATACACGTTGAATCGAAGGGTACCTGGATATCAGATATTTCAATTTCGCCACCTTCACTTCTCATCTCAATCTTCCGTGTTACTGATCCGTCGGGATGTACGATATTTGTCACGACTGTCTCCGGCTCACCGCATGATGTAACCAATACGACAAGCAGGGATACTACTGTTTTAATTGATTTTCTTTTCATGATACTATAGATTTAATTTCTTCTTGTTTTTTTCACCAAGTTTCTCTTCCACATAATTTTTAAGTTCAGGATCCTCCTCTATCAACTTTATAAGATCTCTGTATTTTTCCTCAAGTTCATTATATGAATCAATGATCTGGTTAAGTTGTTTTTCTGATATAGTAATTCCCCTTGAGGGTAATATTCGTCCTGACAGTTTGTAGAAAAGTGTTCTGTCACCATTACTTTCCTCTCCTGTAACCATCCGGTTTTCAAGAAATATTGCCCGACTGTCAAGGTTATTGATCCGCTTCAGGATTACGGTTTGCTGATATACAAAAGCCAGTATCAGGACAACTGAGGCAGTTACCAAAACTGTTCTTACCCATCTTACATATACCCAACCGAAGATTACATCGAGGATATTGAAGGACCTGTCTTTGGTTTTTTGCTTCTGTAATATCATATTTATGACATTCTCTTCCAGGTCATTGATATTTGATAAAACAGGTTTAGATTTCTTCAGTATATTAAGTATCTTCTCATATTTTGTCTCTTTACTTCTCATCTCAGATATATTTTTTTATCATTTCATTTATTTTCTTGCGAGCATAATGGAGATTTGCCTTTACATTTTTTTTGCTAATCCCCATTATTGAAGATATCTCATCGAGTGTCATCTCTTCCAGATCGCAAAGAACAAAAACAGTTTTTTGTTTCGGACTCAGTTTCTCTGTCAGTATATCTATTATCTGTGATGTTTCACTGTTTTCCATCTCACTGACAAACTCCTCAGATATGTGGTTTGAGATTATTGCCCATCCGGTTTCATCTACATTATACTCCTTTGCTTTCTGTTTCTTTCTCAGGTGATCATAACATTTATTAATAACTATTTTATATAACCACATTTTAAAGTTGTTTGTAGACCTGATCTGCCCGATCTTTTGCCATAGAGTAACCATTGTTTCCTGGACAATATCTTTTGCCTGTTCTTCATCACCAATCATTCTGAAAGCCACTGAGAAAGCAAAAGGAGAAGTCATTCCAACCAGATCTCTGAAATAACTCAGGTTACCTTTTCTGCATTCCTCTATAATATTAAGATCGATCAAGATCCGGTAATTTTTCTGATAATAAGACGTATTTTTAACAGCAAGGTAAAAAACATATAGTAATTTTATCAAAAAAACAACCATGCAAAAGATAATCACACTCAGGACTGACAGGAAATACGGACTGTATGACATCACTTCAAGTGTACAGGAAGTGATCAGGAAAAGCAAAATCAGTTATGGGATCGCTTCGGTATATGCAAGAGGATCCACAGCAGCCATAATGATCCAGGAAAACTGGGACCAGTCGGTGCAGAATGATGTTGTCACCCTGCTAAACAGGTTAATCCCGTCAGGTATCTGGGAACACGATCGCCAGGATGATAACGGAGATTCGCATCTTAAGGCAGGGATTGTCGGTGCATCGGAAACAATTCCTGTTGTTGATGGAAATCCCGGGCTCTCGACATGGCAGAATATTTTTCTATGTGAATTTGACGGACCGAGAAGCCAGCGGGAGGTAGTTGTGACTGTAATTGGTGACAATTAATGATAATCGGTCGATTTCAGCGCATCCGATATATTCCTTTTGAAGTCTTTATATTTTATCCTGTTGATAGCGGTCTTATTAAAGAGTTCCTTAAACTGATCTTCTGTAAGTGACTTCCAATCTTTGCGTTTCATCCCGGCAATCTTTTCATTGATCTTGAATTCCGGATGAGAATTTGGTTTTATATTTTTATTCCAGGGACATACTTCCTGGCATATATCACAGCCAAATACCCTCCCACCAAGTTTTGGAACAATCTCTTCAGGTATAGGACCCCTGTTCTCTATCGTCAGGTTCGAAATACATTTTCTGGCATCAATGGTTCTGTTATTATTTATTGCACCGGTTGGACATGCATCAATACATAATCGGCAATTACCACAGAAATCATTCATAAATGGCTTGTTATAATCCAGTTCAATATTCAGGACAAGGACACCAATGAAAAAGTATGAGCCGATCTCTTTGTTAATCATTACTGAATGGCGACCCTGCCATCCCAGTCCCGCTTCACTTATCCAGGATTTTTCATGTAGAAATCCTGTGTCGCAAAATGCCTTCCCGTCTGCCCCCGGTATAAGCTCTTTCACAAATGCCAGTAGTTTTTGAAGTTTTGCATTAATAACATTATGATAGTCGGTCCCATATGTATATCTTGAAAGGATGGGAACTCTTTTTTCCTTCTGTTTAATTTCCGAATTATAGCTGATACCCGTTACTACCAGTGATTTTGCACCCCTTAAAACGAGTTCCGGATTGAATCTTTTTTCAGGATCCCTTTCAAGATAACCCATCCTGTCATTCATACCTGCCTTAAGCCATTCCTTTAACACCGCTTCCTGGTGCTTAAGTGCATGGACTCTTGCTATACCACATATATCAAATCCAAGGTCGTAAGCTTTCTTTTTAATAAGGTCCGACATATTTCTGCCCTAAGTTATTTCATAGGTTATTCAAAGAAATCCCAGCTCGAGTTTTGCCTCATCGCTCAACATGTTTTTATCCCAGGGAGGATTAAAGGTAAGTTTAATATCACATTTTTTTACTCCATCTGTTGAGGTCACTTTCTTATTAATTTCCTCGACAAGCTGATCTGCCATGGGACAATTGGGGGCAGTAAATGTCATTAGAATATGGGCAACATGGTCATCATCTACCTCCAAATTATATATCAGGCCCAGATCATAAATGTTAACAGGTATTTCGAAATCATAAATAGTCTTCAGCACCTCTATTATCCTGGTTTCTATTTCAAGCTGTTCAGAAGCATTCATGATTTTATTTTTTTGCCTTATATACCATTGCGTAAAGTTTCATCTGCTTTATCATTGAGAGTAATCCATTCGACCTGGTTGGTGAGAGGTTTTGTCTCAATCCTACCTTGTCGATGAAATAAAGATCTGCTGAGATTATTTCATCCGGAGTATGGCCCGACAGTACTCTGACCAGGAGTGCAACAATACCCCTCGTTATCAGAGCATCACTGTCAGCAGTGAATTTAATCTTTTCACCATCATATTCAGGATATAACCACACTTTCGACTGGCATCCGTCAATCAGGTAATCCTTTACCTTATGCCGGGGATTTATATCCTCCAGTTCCTTGCCATAGTCTATCAGCAGATTGTATTTATCCATCCAGTCTTCAAAAACTGAAAACTCTTCAATTATAGTATCCTGGATCTCATTTATTGACATTATTACTATTTTGAAAACATCTTCACCACCTTTTCAATTCCTATAGCCAGAGTATCTATTTCTTCCGTAGTATTATAAAAACACATTGATGCCCTCACTGTACCATCTATGCCTAAACGATCCATAATAGGTTGGGCACAGTGTGTGCCTGTTCGTACTGCAATTCCCAATTTATCAAGGATCATTCCTGTATCGTATTGGTGTATATTATCAAGGAGAAATGAGATAACCGGTATTTTCAGATCGGATTTTCCATATATTCTCAGTCCTTTGATTTCTGAAAGTCTTTTCGTCACATAGATCAGAAGTTCATGTTCTCTTTTTTCAATATCACTGATACCTATCGATTGTAAATAATCAATTGCTGCTCCCAGACCAATGGCACCGGCAAAGTTTGTTGTTCCCGCTTCAAATTTAAACGGAAGCTCATTATAGGTTGTCTTTTCAAAAGTCACATTTGCCACCATATCACCACCTCCTTGGTATGGAGGCAGTTCAGAGAGCCATTTTTTCTTACCATAAAGTACTCCTATTCCTGTCGGAGCATATATTTTATGGCCGGAGAAAACATAAAAATCACAATCCAGTTCATTAACATCAACTACTCCATGCTGGATGCCCTGGGCACCATCAATCAGTACAGGTATATCATATGAATGAGCGGCTTCTATGATTCTTTTTACTGGAAGTATTGTGCCCAGTACATTGGAAACCTGTGTAATGGCAACAATTTTTGTTCTTGAAGACAATAGCTTCATGTATTCTTCAACCAGGATCTCCCCGTCATCATTCACCGGTATCACACGAAGTATTGCACCTTTCCGTTCGCACAACATCTGCCATGGAACAATATTGGCGTGGTGTTCCAGGTGGCTGATAATTATTTCATCACCTGTTTTTATATATCGTTCACCAAATGAAAATGCAATACCGTTTATTGATCCTGTTGTTCCTGTTGTAAAAATTATCTCTTCTCTGGCT
>CAZTXH010000223.1:0-4476 GCA_964617415.1 uncultured Rikenellaceae bacterium
CCCTTATCCTTCACGGGAGAATCGGGCAGTAGTTTATAGCCTGTAAGATCCTTAAGCTTGTACGGATCGGTGATGGTCAGATTGAAGGGACCTTTAAGGCGGGGATCCATTTTATTGCCGACAAGCCGTCCCGCGAGAATCTCCTGGTCAAAAACCCTGCTCCACTCAGCCAGGCTACCACATTCCATGATGCTGATATTACCGGATGGATTCCACCACACATTGCCAAGAAACGTGCTTCCGCTGTTTGTACCCGAAAACACATCAGTTTCACTGATAAAAATATTATTTGAGAACAGAAAATCCTCATGCCGGGAAGAAGGCTCAAAACTGATCAAAGGAGCTGAGGAGTTAATTATTATGTTATTATGTATCAGACATTTAGTCAGCTGGCCGCTGATTTCCGAACCATTCCAGACAAATATGCTTCCTGCACCATCCGTAGTTGTTGCATCATTATAACTGATACAATACCTTATGATATTATTTGACCAGTCAGAGGCTCCCGGGAACTGGAACAGTCCGTATCCTGCACCTTCATTTTCATACGAAACACAATACTGGATAATTGAATTGGTAACACCGCCGTCAAAATCGAAACCTCCTCCGTCCTTTGCCCCTTTCGATGTTTTGTTCCTGTAACTTATACAGTACTGAATAATCACATTATCGCTCTCCCAGGCCCATATACCGACCGGTCCGTTGCCAAGTCTCGGCATATCCCATCCGTTGTTTGTCGCAGTACAATGGTCAATCAGTACCGAGTCAGAGACGCCAACAAGGATCCCGTTACCACTGTGATTATCAAGTTTCGTCGGATCCCCTGCATTATTCACGGCATCACAGTCGGTTATCACAATATTTCCTGAAGTACTCCTGGCGGAACCCATAACATGTATGCCGCAGAATCCATTATCATTTGCAGTAACATTATCAACTTTGATGTTCCTGCAATCGAATAATTCAAGACCTGATTTCTGAAATCCATATGTCGTTATCTTTTCAACAACACAGTCATGTGAATTCACCACGGAAATGCCATTGGTTCTGTTGCCTGTCTTTCTGCCATCTCCTTTTGTGTCAATATTGCTAATCTTAATCCTGCTGCAACTTTCTATCCTGATTGCCTCTCCATCACCTCCGTTTATCAATGCTCTACCCTTACCTGACGAAGTAATCCGGATAGTGTCTTCACCTTCATCCTTTCTGTTTGTAAGTCTCAATGTCCCGTCAAATATCTGGCTGCCCTCAAAAAATATGTTTCCGGGTTTCTCAGCTATCAACTCATTAAGCCTGTCGATGGTTTTGACCGGATTATTAAACCTGCCATTGTTCTTATCATTACCCCTTTCGGCATCGATGTAATATACTTTTTCAGAATGCTGGTTCTGATCTTCGTTCCTGCATGAAACTAAAGTAACGATGACAAAAAGAACTATGATGATGAAACTGTATTTCATATTTTCAATAAACAAAATTCCTCATTCAACAATCCATTCATATAGTCCTGATGAGAATTCTTTTTTTAGTTTCACTTTCAGTCTTATAGCTTTTGTACTAACTGGCTTAAAGCTCAGAGAATCCCATCCATTCTTTGTTATGGTGTAATCATTTATTGCTACAACGGATTCCCATGTGTTTCCGGATAGATACGATATTTCCCATTCATCAGGTATCCTGCATCCGCCATCAGGACCATCATCAAACCAATAAACCTTTGTTCTTGAAACAGTTTCCGGTTTTTCAAAATCATACTGAATCCACTCCCACCTGTCTTTATCGGGCCACCAGTGATAAAAAGAGATTGTCTGGTCATTTGAGTTTTGAGGAACAACCTGATCATTAATGGCAGAAAGAGCCCTGGTAACTTTATTTGCCTGCACTTTACTCCTATATGCAATCGTTGGTGCAGGCAGAGGATTCGCATAGTCTGTTGATACAGGGAACCATACCATCATTTGTCCTGGTCCGCGGTTATTCCATAAGGCATAAGGAATAAGTGTGATAGTTTCTTCAGAAAGAGACTCAACTGTTCCGTCGAGTTTTTTCTTTGTCTGATAACCAGTGGTTTTTATTACCTGGGTTCCCTCCAGCAGTGAGGTAATAAATTCTGTAGCAATATCTGTTTCTTTTTCAATAACAAAGTTCCTAACATTTCCCGTATTATTATCGGGCCACTCAGCACAATATATCAGGGGTCCGCGTTGAAAAGCCATCTTTCCTCTGTCTTCTTCGATCCTCTCATCAGCCACCACTTTCCGTACAGGCATTGGAAAATCAATATCGATACGGTCTCCTTCAGACCATTTTCTTTCTATCTCAGCATAACCATTTTCAAATTCAGGCTCGGTCTCTTCTCCGTTAAGATGTATTGAATATGTCTCTTCAAGATTATCGGCAAACCTGTAAAGATCTCCGGGAATTGCCTGTCCAATTGCCCAGCCCGGGATACGGATTTTCATTGAGAAACGTTTTTCTTTTTCGGGAAAAACTGTAATCATAACCTTCCCGTTCCATGGGAAATTTGCTTCCTGGGTTATTTTCACTTTATTATCACCCATAGTAATATCAGCATCATTTGAGATAAAGAGGTTAACATATAAATCTTCATTTGTTATCGCATAGATATATCCCGGTATTGCAGGTACGAACCTGGCAATATTTGAGGGACAACATGCACAACCAAACCAGGCACTTCTCTCATGCTGTCCGTTTGACTCAAGAGGATTCGGGTAAAAGAACCTGTCAGCCGACAGTGAAACACCAGACAACATTGAGTTATAAAGTGTTTTTTCAAGTATATCAATATATTTTGTTTCTCCATGTAAAAGGAAAAGCCTGTGATTGGTAAAGATATCACCAATAGATGCACAAGTTTCGCAATAGGCTGTCATGTTTGGCAGAATGTAAGGACCAGCAAAACCTTCATTTCCTCCTGTTGCACCAATACCACCGGTGATATATATCTTCCGGAAAACAATATCCTTCCATATACTTGTAATTGCATTGAGATATGCCTTATCTTCTTCAATGGCAGCAATATCGGCCATTCCGGAATACATATATGTAGCTCTTACGGCATGACCTACAGCTTCAGTCTGATCAACCGGTTTCAGATGTGCCTGGTTGTAATGGTTTCCACCAGGGCCTCTGATATCGAGAAAATATCTTGCCAGGTCAAGATATTTTTTTTCACCTGTCACCCTGTATAGTTTTACAAGCCCCATTTCAATGACCTGATGCCCGGGGTATACTTTTAATCCTTTATCAATAAAGTCTTTATAAACCAGATCAGCCGATTTCAGTGCAATATCAAGAAGTGTTCTTTTACCTGTTGCCCGGTAATGAGCTACTGCAGCTTCATAAAGGTGACCCAGGTTATATAGTTCGTGGCTAAGTATTGAATCTAGCTCCCATCTGTGAGGGCTTGCCCATTCATGAAGTCCTTCACCCCCATGCATCTCAGCAATAGTACGGTTTGTATAAAGGTATCCATCCTCCTCCTGTGCAAGACCGATTTTATATATTAGTGTATCGAGATAGGCTTCCAGGTCAGGATCAGGATAAGTCTGAAGTGAAAATGAGGCACCTTCCATGATTTTGAAAACATCGGAATCATCAAAAGGATAGATTGTCCGGAACCTGCCTGTATCGAGCCCGCCGGCTATCTCGAAGTTCTTTACTCTTCCCGTTGACTCGCAATAGGAAAATGCTATCGGAATGGTAACATCCGCATTCTTTTTAATTCTGGGCGCCCAGAAATCATCGGCCAGTTTAACCGATGTAAAGGGAACAGGCTGAATAGGGTAATCACCAGAGGAGGTATCGGTTTTACATCCCGGGATCAATATTGCACCAGTAATAAATGCAAGAAATAGATAAACTGTTTTTTTCATTTTCTTTATTTTTTTACCTCTCCCCCTAAATTCTTTGGCATGGTGTGAGGTCATTTAAGTTCCAATACTACCACTGATTTTGAGGGCATTGTAACGGTAAGGATACCATCTTTCATTTTAAAATCCTCAAATGCTTCAGGTTTTACTGTTTCCGGTTCTTCAAAGGTGTTAAAAGCATTCATCTCTGAAGCTGTAAGTACTTCTCCGGATACATTCTTATAGCTTCCTCCTATCACCGGGCATGTCAATGTAATTTCCTTATTCGGATTCAGGTTTGCCAGAGAGATGTGTATTTTTCCTTCTTTATCCACTGACGCTGATGCAGATATTGCCGGTATCGATCTTTCTCCCAATACATAATCCTCACAAACCAGGTCGGTTTTGAGAAGCTGTGCATCCTGATGTACTTTGAACATCCTGAAAACGTGATATGTAGGTGTAAGTACCATCTTATCATCCTTTGTCAGGATCACAGCCTGCAGAACATTTACTGTCTGTGCCAGGTTTGCTACCTTAACCCTGTCGGCATGATGATTGAAAATATTAAAATGTATCGCTGCTGTAATAGCATCCCTGAGAC
>CAZTXH010000224.1:0-4456 GCA_964617415.1 uncultured Rikenellaceae bacterium
CTGTAATAGAGGCTACCGAGGAGGCCATAATTAATTCCCTGTTTGCCGCTGAAACGATTTCTGCAAATGGTGTAACAGTAGAGGCATTACCTGTTGAAAAGGTACTTGAGATTATGAAACAATATTATTAAACAGAAAGAGCATCTAAATAATTATTTTCAGATGCTCTTCTGAGTCAGAAAATACTATTATACCTGTGCAGGCATATCAGGTAATGAGAAACCATTGAGGTATTCATGCTTGACCAATGATGTAACAAATTCCTTGGCATTTTTGGAACTTGGATCACTACGAGGTCCACCAAATCCACCAGGTGCACGGCCACCTTCACTGCGAGCACCACCTGCTTCTCTTGCAGCAGCAGCAGCCTGAGCCATCATCCTGCCTATGTCAAACATTTCTGACCATGTGGATACAGTTTCATCATCTGATATGTCGGTAAACTCCATGTTAACACCATCCCAATCGAGGATCCTGTTGAGTTTCTGCAAACGTACTGCCAGAACACCCATCAGCACCATTTCGTTGAACGGACCTGCTTCTCCAAAATGTGAAGCAGTTTTATCTCTGAGGTCAGGATCCTTACATGCAGCTACCCAATCGAGATAGTGGTTATTGTCGGGGATCACTCTCAATATCTCGGGAGATTTGGGTGTTCTTCCCGAGAGCAGGTATGGATTGGAGCCATGGCTGCCCACGACAATAGTATCCTTTGTTCCGTAAAGAGCGCAACCTTCACCCTGCCATGTTTTTCCTTCCGGAAGAATTTCTGGTATCATGGCATGGAAACCTCCGTCGTACCATGTTACCTCTACCTCGGGCATGGCCATATGTGGAAGGTTGGGGCGTGCCGGGAAGGTCATCTTAACGATCTGGGCATGTGGACATGCATCTTTTTTCAGTTGTGTAGACTGGCCCTGGACCCTGGTAGGATATCCTAACTTCAATGCTTTAAATACAGGATGCATGTTATGACATGCCATATCGCCGAAAGCACCTGTTCCGAAGTCCCACCATCCGCGGAAATTCCAGGGATGATATGCTGAATTATAGGGGCGGTTAGGCATGTGTGCTATCCATAGTTTCCAGTCAAGTGTTTCTGGCACTTTCTCCTCTTCGGTAGGTGTATCAAGGCCTTGCGGCCATATAGGACGACTAGACCATACATCCACTTTGCGTACCTCGCCTATTTCACCTGCCCATGCCCATGCACAAGCCTGGCGAACACCTTCTCCTGAAGAGCCCTGGTTGCCCATCTGGGTGGCTACACCATGTTTCTTGGCCAGCTTGGTAAGCAAACGTGATTCGTAGATCGTATGAGTCAGAGGTTTTTCAACATAAACATGTTTACCAAGAGTCATTGCAGTTGCAGCAGGATTGGCATGATTATGGTCGGCAGTTGCAACTACGACAGCATCAATAGATTTGCTCATTTCATCGAACATTACCCGCCAGTCTTTGTAACGTTTGGCACTCGGGTACTTGTCAAAAGTGTTCAATACAGGAGCATATCCCCAGTCGACATCGCATATTGCAACCAGTTTTTCAGTACCGGGCGTGCCAGCCATGCCAAACATACCCTGTGCAGCCTGTTCAACTTCAGGTTTGCAAATGCTGCTGATATCACCAGATCCCTGGCTTCCTGCACCCACAAGTGCAACATTGAGTGTATCACTTGGTGCCTGGTACCCCAGTTTCTTACCCATGGCAACACCCGGAATGATAGTAAATGCCGCTGATGCTGCCGTGGTTGTCTTCAGGAAGTTCCTTCTTGAATAGGTTTTACCTCCTGAACCTTTTTTGTTAAGATTTTTATTATCCATAACAATAATTTAAAGATTTAAAGATATTTAGATTCAAAATAGATACTTTGAATTTATGATATACATCAAAGATACCTGAATAATTGTTGAAAGTAAAAACAAAATTGGAGATTTGAAACTATGTGATAATGAAAATATCAGATAATTAATTAATTATTGTTAAATTGGCATTTATGATTGAATTGAATGCTATGAAAAAAGCCTTATCACTAATCGCATTGTTATTGGCCATAAGCACAATAACATTTTCACAGAAGCTTATTGTCAGGGGTGATGATATTGGTTGTACTCACGGATCAAATGTTGGTGTAATAAAATCATATACCGATGGAATAGAGCGATCAGCGGAGTTAATGGTTGTTACGCCATGGCTCCCGGAAGCAGTTAAAATGATAAATGAACAATCAGGCCTTGACGTGGGAGTTCATATTGCACTTACAAGCGAGTGGGAATCAATGAAATGGAGACCTTTAACACTTTGCCCGTCACTGACTGATGACAACGGATACCTGCTACCAATGACCTTTCCAAACAAGGATTATCCAGGTCAGTCATTGACTGAACAGAAAGACAAAATTATTCTGGCTGAAGTAGAAGCCGAACTGAGAGCCCAGATTGAACTGGCTAAAAAGCTGATACCAAATCTCACACATATTTCAGGTCATATGGGATGGATAATGGTCCATGAAGGAATACCTGTAATAGCAGAACGACTCTCAAAAGAATATAATCTTCCTTTTGTTGATGATACGGGGGAGACGAACAGACAACTGGGTATTGAAAGTTTTCCTATGGAGTGGGGTTTATCGCCTGAAGAACGTGAAGCAAAATTCATTGAGTCCTTGGGTAAACTGGAAAAAGGAAAGACATATATTTTCGTGGAACACCCTGCAGAAGACAGTAAAGAGATGAGGGCGATATTTCATAAAGGTTACGAAAATGTAGCAGAGGACCGTCAGGCTGTACTCGATATGTTTATAAGCCCTATTATGAGAAAAGAGATAGAGGAGAATGGAATTGAACTGGTTAGCTACGGGGATGTGATAAGGAGTAAGTAAAGAGCTCAGAGCTCAGAGCACAGGGCTCGGAGCCGGGGTACAGGGTAATGAGCAAAAAATCCCCTCCTGGGAGGGGCAAGGGGTGGGTTAGTTAGCACAGAGCACGAAGCACACAAGAAGTGAAGCGACAAAGTCCCGCGAATTGTAAAAGCAGAGAGTAACGACAAAATATTTTAAATTATTAATTATGGATATAAGATCATTAAAGAGTGCCGCAATCGGATTAGCTGCGGTATCGGGAGCTGCAGCCGGCGGATGTGGACAACAGGTTCCGGAGGAGTTACCAAACATACTCTGGATAGTAAGTGAAGACAATAGTGCTTTCTTCACAGGTTGTTACAGTAATTCGTTTGCTACAACACCCAACCTCGACAGGCTTGCAAGGGAAGGCTTTTTATATACTCATGCTTATTGCCCGAATGCTGTGAGTGCCCCTTCACGAAATGCAATACTTACAGGAGTATATGCTTCTTCGAACGGCAATGAAAATATGAGAAGCACTTTTGCAAAGTCGGACATCGTACGTACTTATCCAGAATACCTGCGGGAAGCAGGTTATTATTGCACGAATAACAGCAAAACCGATTATAATACAAATAGTGTTGACCCTAATGCTATATGGGATGAAAGCAGTAACAGGGCACATTATAAAAACCGCCCTGAGGGTTTACCATTTTTTGCTGTATTCAATTCGGCTATTAGCCATGAGAGCTGTATCCATCGCCAGATACCCACAGAAGATCTCAGACATGATCCTGCAGAGGTAGTATTACCACCATATCATCCTGACACACCGAAAATGAGGCATGACTGGGCACAGTATTACGATAAGATTGAGGATATGGATGCATGGGTGGGATCATTGTTGAAAGAGTTGGAAGAGAGTGGCCTCGCAGAAAATACTATCGTGATGTATTATGGCGACAATGGAGGAATACTGGCACGCAGTAAACGTTTTATGTATGAAACTGGTACACAGATCCCATTGATAATAAGGATACCTGAGAAATACAAATACCTCTATCCTTCAAAAAATCCCGGCGATAAAGTCGACCGCCTGGTCAATTTTGTTGATCTGTTACCTACCCTGTTAAGCATTACTGGTGTTCCTGTCCCTGATTATGTTCAGGGAAATGCTTTTCTCGGAAAACAGAAGACAAAAGATCCGGAATATGTCTTTACATCACGCCTCCGTATGGATGAACGTTATGACATGGTACGGGCTGTGAGGGACAAGAAATATCGATATATCAGGAATTATATGCCTTTCCGTATTCCCATGCAGCATCTTAATTACCTCTTCAATGCACCTTCTGCACAATCCTGGGAGGATGCGTTTAAGGCAGGTCTGACCAATGAAGTACAGAGTAGAGACTTCATCGAAAAACCGGGGGAAGAGCTTTATGATGTGGAAAATGATCCCTGGGAGATCAATAACCTGGCTGATGATCCCGAATATACAGAGGTACTTGATAGAATGCGTATGGCATTGGATGGATGGAGATTAGAGACAAGGGATGTAGCTGTTATCCCTGAAACAGAATATGGTTCTCTGGCAGGTGATCTGCCAATGTA
>CAZTXH010000225.1:0-4405 GCA_964617415.1 uncultured Rikenellaceae bacterium
CTGTACAGGTAGTTAAAGGTGGTGCTGATACTGATAACATTCATGGTGTTGATGCAATATCAGGTGGAACCATAACAAGCAAGGGCCTTGAAAAGATGCTATTCGACTGTTTAGTGAAATATGAAGATTACCTTATCAAAAACAGAAACTAATATATGAGCAATCAGGAAAAAGAGCCGATTTTCTCGGCAAAGAATTTTAACCTTCTTACAGCTCCACTGAGTAAGAATAATCCTATTACCATACAGGTTCTTGGTATATGTTCAGCTCTGGCAATTACAGTAAAGCTTAAACCGGCATTGGTGATGGCCTTATCGGTCATTGTTGTCATATCGGTATCAAATGTTGTTATTGCAGCACTCCGGAAGTATATCCCGGAAAGAATAAGAATAATTGTACAGCTGGTAGTAATTGCATCTCTGGTAATACTGGTAGACCAGATACTTAAGGCTTATGCTTTTGATGTAAGCAAACAACTCTCTGTTTTTGTTGGCCTGATCATTACCAATTGTATTATAATGGGTCGCCTTGAGGCATTTGCAATGGCAAACAGACCATGGCCGGCATTTCTTGATGGATTAGGTAACGGGGCAGGATATGGAATAATACTGGTTATCGTCTCATTTTTCAGAGAGCTTCTGGGTTCAGGTACTATCTTAGGTTACCCGGTAATTGAAAAATTAGGGCTCTATTCAATAGGGTATGAAAATAACGGGATGATGATCCTGCCTCCAATGGCACTTATTGTTGTAGGATTAATTATCTGGGTTCAGAGAGCTGCTGATAAAAGTTTAATTGAGAATAAGTAAAAACAGAAATTATGGAAAACATTCTCAACATATTCATCAAGTCGATCTTTGTCGAGAATATGGTTTTTGCTTTCTTCCTTGGTATGTGCTCATACCTGGCAGTCTCAAAAACCGTTAAGACATCAATAGGATTAGGTATTGCTGTTATTTTTGTACTTCTGATAACAGTACCGGTTAATTTTCTTATAGAAAAATATATTTTGCAAAAGGGGGCTCTTGTCTGGCTGGGTAAGGGTTTTACAGATGTCGATCTCAGCTTTCTCACTTTTATAGTATTTATTGCAGTTATTGCAGCAATGGTTCAGCTTGTTGAAATGATAGTCGAGAAATTCAGCCCTCCACTTTATAACTCATTGGGTATTTTTCTCCCATTGATAGCTGTAAACTGTGCCATACTGGGTGCCTCTCTTTTTATGCAGGAGAGAGAATATGCCAATATCGGAGAAGCAACGGTGTTTGGATTCGGATCAGGAATAGGATGGTTCCTGGCAATTGTTGGTATAGCTGCAATACGCGAAAAACTCTGCTACAGTAATGTTCCCGATCCACTTAAGGGTCTCGGAATCACTTTTATACTTACAGGATTGATGGCAATAGCTTTCATGGGATTTATGGGCATCACAATTTAATTGATATTTCATATTATGGTTTCAACTACGCTTACCCTGTTAATTAGTATTATTGTTTTTCTTGTAATTATATTGTTACTGGTTTTTTTACTTCTTTTGGCAAGGGATAAGCTTTTACCCAAGGGAGATGTGTCTCTTCAGGTAAATGATCGTGAAATAACTGTTACTCCCGGTTCAAACCTGCTTTCAACACTATCGTCAAAAAGTATTTATCTTCCTTCGGCTTGCGGGGGAGGTGGTACATGTGGTATGTGTAAATGCCAGGTACTGGAGGGAGGCGGATCAATACTTCCAACTGAAACAGGATTCTTCACACGTAAAGAGCAATTGAATAAATGGAGATTGAGTTGTCAGGTTAAAATCCGTGAACCTTTGAAGATGAAGGTTCCTGAAGCTGTACTGGGAATAAAAAAATGGGAATGTGAGGTTGTTTCCAATAAAAATGTTGCAACATATATTAAAGAGTTTGTTGTTAAACTGCCAGAAGGAGAAGAACTTGATTTTGAACCAGGCGGGTATATTCAAATCGATGTGCCAAAATACCAGATAACATTCAGGGATTTTGTAATAGACGAAAAATACCATGAAGACTGGGATAAATTTAAAATGTGGGATCTTTCAGTAAAGAATTCTGAAGAGACATTCAGGGCATACTCCATGGCAAATTACCCTGCAGAGAAAAACCTTATTAAACTGAACATTAGAATAGCAGCTCCGCCTTGGGATAATACAAAGAAACAATTTAAGAATGTTCCTCCAGGGATCTGTTCTTCTTATCTATTCTCAAGAAAACCGGGAGACGAAGTATCCATATCAGGGCCCTATGGTGAATTTCATATAAAAGATACAAACAATGAGATGGTCTATATTGGTGGAGGGGCAGGAATGGCACCGCTGAGGTCACATATTTTCCACCTCTTTAATACACTGAAAACAGGTCGTAAAGTATCATACTGGTATGGTGCAAGGTCACTAAATGAGATGTTCTATGAAGATGAATTCAGATCAATCGAGAAGAAATTCCCGAATTTCAGCTTTACTCTTGCTCTGTCAGAGCCACTTGCTGAAGATAAATGGAAAGGACCAACCGGTTTCATTCATCAGGTACTCTATGATAATTACCTGGGTAAACATGAAGAACCTGAAGAGATTGAATATTACTTCTGTGGACCACCTCTGATGAATAACGCAGTCGTGAAAATGCTATATGACCTTGGTATCCCGGATGAAAATATTTCATTCGATGATTTCGGTATTTAATATGAACTATCTCAGTGTCTCTCTGTGGCCACTCTGTGTAAGTTATTAATACTCTTTTTATTTCACTGAGGTCCACTGAGGAGACACAGAGTCACACGGAGTATCAAAATATTTAAAATGAAAATAAAATTATCGGGTTTAGTCTTTTTATTGCTGTTATTAGCTACTGGCTGTAACAAACAAACTGAATTCTCAAGTTTCAACGGATTTGCACAGGGTACAACATATAGTATTGTTTTTGAAGATAACTGCAAACTTGATCCTTCAGACATTAGAGAAAGGGTGGAAAATATCCTTCATAATTTTGATATGTCATTGTCTCTCTACCAGGATTCATCGGTTATTTCAAGGATAAACCGTAATGAAACTCTGGTTGCTGACTCATTCCTTATTGAGGCTTTCAGGCAATCTGAAGAGATAAACAGGATTACAGATGGTGCTTTTGATATTACTATTGGTCCACTGGTAGAAGCCTGGGGTTTTGGACCTGATGCTGTTAAGAATTTCAATGAGGTTATCCATGATTCATTGATGAGGTTTGTCGGTATGGATAAGGTAGAAATGCGTGAAGGTTTGATATTTAAAGCAGATCCCCGTATGAAACTCGATTTCAATGCTATTGCCCAGGGTTATGCTGTCGATATCATGAGCAGATATTTAAGCAGTTTAGGTATAAAGCGTCACTTGGTTGAAATAGGAGGTGAAGTAAGAGTCTGTGGTGATAAAGGGGGTGCTTTATGGAGAATAGGAATAGACAGACCTGAGGATAATAATATGATGCCGGGAGAGGATCTTCAGGCGATTATCAGTATGAAAGACAAGTCTCTTGCGACTTCAGGCAACTACAGGAAATTCTATATTGAAGATGGGATCAAATATTCCCATACAATAGATCCTGAGACTGGTTATCCTGCCAGGAACAGGTTGTTAAGTGCAACAATCGTAACTGATGATTGTGCCACTGCTGATGGTGTTGCTACTGCATGTATGGTAATGGGGCTTGAGAAAACAATAGAATTCCTTAATTCACATCCTGAATTTGAAGCATACCTGATTTACTCGGATGATAAAGGCTATTTTATAACATGGTCATCCAGATCTCTTAAAAATTCGATTTCCGAGACAATATAAACCATAACCTTTATCCACATGTCTCGCATCCTTTAATATCATTATCCGGATTACAACCTATATCGGTTTCCTGTGCACATTTGATACCACGTTTCCGTATCTCTTTGTTATGGCCTATATGTATTTGAGGGAAGTTCCCTTTAGACCTCATAAGTATCCTTATCCCCAGCAGGGCAAGAACAATTAAGAGAAATAGTATACTAATCAGTAGTAGCTTCAGAAACATGTATGTATGTATATATATTATATCTCAAAGATAGTTATCATTTATTATGTTAAAGTTAAACAACTACCGATAATATTTGTTTATTATTCAGAGTAAAAAGAAAAAATAGTTCTTATGGTACAAAGTAATAATCAATCAGATATAGGAATGAACAAAGAGACTATTCTTGCCGACTATCGTCTTGCCAATGTCAGTCGGCGGCTCTCTGTTACCGGGCGTCGTGAAGTATTATCAGGAAAGGCAAAGTTTGGAATATTCGGCGATGGAAAAGAGTTAATCCAGATAGCAATGGCGAAACAATTTAAGAAAGGTGACTGGAGATCAGGATATTACAGGGACCAGACCTGGAT
>CAZTXH010000226.1:0-4401 GCA_964617415.1 uncultured Rikenellaceae bacterium
TACCTATCCTTTGCGGGATATTCCTTGTCGAGAACCTGTCCGTTGTCATACAGGTTGGCTGGTTTAAGAGAACAAAGAGAAAATATGGTACGGGAAGAAGAGTATTCAGAATGGCGCCACTTCATCACCATTATCAGAAGAAGGGTTATCCTGAACCGAAAATTGTAACACGCTTCTGGATTGTAGCAATAATACTGGCAGTATTCAGCATTGTGACATTGAAAATAAGGTAGTTGAATGAAGAAGAAGATAGCAATAATGGGAGCAGGGGAGAGCGGTGCAGGATCAGCACTTCTCGCACATAAGCAGGGATTTGATGTTTTTGTTTCCGACAATGGTATCATAAAGGAAAAATATAAAGAAATACTCGAAGGCCGGAAAATAAAATGGGAAGAAGGCAAACACACTGAAAATGAAATAATAACTGCCCATGAGGTGATAAAAAGCCCCGGGGTTCCTAACGATATGCCACTGATAAGAAAGATAAATGAAAAAGGAATACCTGTAATATCTGAAATAGAATTTGCAGGAAGGTATGCACGAGGTGTAAAAATATGTGTAACAGGAAGTAATGGAAAAACAACCGTTACAAATCTTATATATCACATTCTCAGGAAGGCAGAGAAAAATGTAGCTATGGCAGGAAATGTAGGAAACAGTTTTGCTATGGTTGTAGCTGAAAAGAAGTACGATTATTATGTAATAGAACTTAGCAGCTTCCAGCTTGATGGGATGTACAACTTCAAGGCAGAAATAGGAGTGCTTATGAATATTACACCCGATCATCTCGACAGATACGGATACGAACTTCAGAAATACATCGATTCGAAATTCAGGATCATACAGAACCAGGGGGAAACGGATTTCCTGATATACTGGGCTGATGATCCAATTATCAGGAAAGAATTATCTGAAAGAGATCCGAAAATGATACTTCTGCCATTTTCCGGTATATCAGGGGAAAATATGGCTTCATACATTGAAAACAATGAGTTAATAATTGATTACCAACATAAAACAAACCTTATGACTATTCATGAACTGGCACTAAAAGGCCGTCACAACACCTATAATTCGATGGCAGCTGCAATTGCAACCAAGGTGCTGGGTATCCGTAAGGAAACCATTAGAGAGAGCCTCGCTGATTTTCAGGGAGTTGAACATCGCCTTGAACCTGTAATCAAGGTGAGCGGCATTAATTTTATTAACGATTCAAAAGCAACAAATGTAAACTCAACATGGTATGCTCTTGAATGTATGGAAACAAATATCGTCTGGATAGTGGGAGGTATTGACAAAGGGAATGATTATTCCGAGTTAGTCCCGGTGGTAAAGGAAAAGGTGAGGGCTGTAGTATGCCTTGGGAAAGATAACAGGAAAATTCTTGAAGCATTCACCGAAGCAGTATCCACAATCATTGAAACCGCATCGATGGAAGAAGCTGTGAGGTCTGCTTATTATCTGGCAAAGAAAGGCGATACCGTTCTTCTTTCACCTGCCTGTGCAAGTTTTGACCTGTTCGATAATTATGAGGATCGTGGCCGTCAGTTTAAAGCGGCGGTACGTAATCTTTAACAGAATTTTGACATGGAGAATGGCTGGCTGACAAAGACTTTCAAAGGAGACAGGGTTATATGGGGCCTTGTAGCCATTTTTATGGTGTATTCCCTGCTTTCAGTATATAGTTCATCGGTAGGAATTGCCTTTAAGAATTATGGGGGAAATACAACATATTTCCTTAGAAGCCAGTTTGTTATGCTTTTTCTCGGACTTGTAATTATTGTGGTGGTCCATTATCTGCCCTACAGGATCTACTCTGCAATGGCAGGTCTCTTTTTAATAATTGCTGTCGGATTACTGATCCTTACACTTATTTTCGGGGCCAGGATTAATGAGGCAACACGCTGGCTGATAATTCCAGGTACCGGTTTCAGATTACAAACCTCCGACATTGCTAAGGTTGCCCTGGTACTCTATCTCGCACGATCACTGGCTAAATACCAGAATGAATTAACTGATTTTATGCTGGTAACAAAATACTTTATGATACCGGTTGCTGTAATATGTGCGCTAATAATGCCTGAGAACCTTTCTACGGCCCTGATGATCTTTGGAATAAGCATAATAATAATGTATATAGGCAGAGTGCCCTTCAAATTCCTGCTGGCTTATATCGGAATGGCTGCTATTGGAGTCGTTCTTTTTGCATTGGTACTTACTGTGGTATCTAAGGATAACAGGGTGGCAGTATGGAAAAACCGCATTGAGATATTCTTTTCGGCTGATGCTGATGAGGATAGTAACTACCAGTCGAATCAGGCAAAAATAGCCATATCCACCGGAGGCCTTTTTGGGAAAGCCCCTGGAAGAAGTACTCAACGTAATATGTTACCTCAATCAAATTCTGATTTCATTTTTGCTATAATAATTGAAGAATATGGACTTATACTGGGAGCGATCCCATTGGTACTTGCATATATGATACTATTGTTCAGAGCAATAGCAATTACCAAAAAATGTGAGACAGCATTCCCGGCATTTATGGTGTTGGGACTTACAGTGATGATAGTGATCCAGGCAATGCTTAACATGTTAGTAGCAGTAGGCCTCTTCCCCGTTACAGGCCAGACACTACCGATGGTTAGCTGGGGAAGAACATCTGTTCTTGTTATTAGCTTTTCTATAGGTGCAATACTGAGTGTGAGCAGAGTGATAAATGCCCGGATAAGTAGAGAGGAACTATCTGAGGAAGAGATAATTGATGAAGGAGAAAGGATATATGAACCATCATCGTAATATAAGGATCATAATTTGCGGGGGAGGTACCGGAGGACATATATTCCCGGCTATCTCGATAGCAAATGCCCTGAGAAAAATAGATCCCGGGATAGTGATCCTTTTTGTCGGTGCTGAAGGAAAAATGGAGATGGAGAAGATACCAGCAAACGGATATGAAATAAAAGGATTACCTGTTGAAGGCTTTTACAGGAGTCTGACACCAAAGAATCTTGTAGTACTCTGTAAATTTGTCAAAAGTCTCTTTTTAGCAAAAAAAATTATCAGGGAATACAATCCTGATGTTGTTGTGGGTGTAGGAGGTTTTGCAAGCGGACCAGTACTGCGACAGGCAGGTAAGATGGGAATACCTACACTAATCCAGGAACAAAATAGTTATGCCGGAATTACAAATAAAATGCTGGCAAAAAAGGCGTCAGTAATTTGCGTTGCATACGATGGTATGGAAAAATATTTTCCTGCAGGGAAGATTATCAAAACAGGAAATCCAGTAAGACATAATTTCAATAACCTTGAATCTCTGAATAATGAGGCAAGATCATTTTTTAAACTTGATAAGAACCTGCCGGTTATACTTGTTCTCGGTGGATCTCTTGGAGCTGGCACAATCAATAGAAGCCTTTCAGAAAATATTGAAAGACTGAAAACATTAAAATATCAGTGGCTATGGCAGACTGGCAGGATCTATTACGAAGATGTAAATGCACTTGTCAATGTGTCCGGAGCTGATAATATCAAAGTGTTTGATTTTATAAACCGGATGGAGTATGCCTTTGCTGTAGCGGATATTATTATCTCCAGGGCTGGTGCAGGAACAATTTCGGAATTGTGCCTTGTTGGGAAACCGGTGATTCTCATCCCTTCACCAAATGTGGCCGAAGATCACCAGACACATAATGCAGAAGCCTTGTACAATAAAAATGCGGCAATTATGATTGCTGATGATAAGGCAGTCGATACCCTCGTGGATGAGGCTGTAAAACTAGTTGAGAACAAAAACCGGAGAACAACTTTATCGGCAAATATTAAAGAAATAGCTGATATGGATGCAGATATCAGGATAGCCCGGGAAATACTTAAACTGACAGTTAAATGATCGATTTCGGTAGCATAGAAAGATTTTATTTTGTCGGTATCGGAGGCATAGGTATGAGTGCTCTGGCTTTCTACTTCAGGGAGAAAGGTTATGTAATTGCAGGTTATGACAGGTCATCGGGGATTATTACTGATAAACTTATTGCATCAGGATGTGATATATCATTTGAGGATGATATAGCAAAAATCCCCCAACAATACAGTGAAATTAAAAACAGGGATAAAATACTTGTGGTTTACACACCTGCAATACCCGCAGAAAGCAAAATCTTAAGTTATTTCAGGACTAATGGTTACACTATTTTCAAAAGATCGGAGATATTGGGAGAGATATCTTTAAAGACTGATACAATAGCAGTAGCAGGTACACATGGCAAAACAACAGTTTCGACAATGATCGCACACCTGCTGAAACAGTCAAACGTCAATTGTTCTGCTTTTCTGGGAGGAATATCAAAAAATTATGATTCAAATATCATTACCGGAGGTGGAAGATATACTGTCATGGAG
>CAZTXH010000227.1:0-4399 GCA_964617415.1 uncultured Rikenellaceae bacterium
AGGCTGTTGAGAAAAGGATCAACCACTGCTGAAACAACATACCCCTGACTTCAAGAATAGTATTTGCCACAATTACAAAGGATAGTGTCTGTATTGCAGATAGGACAAAAAGGAAGTTGACTTTCGATACAAGATAACTTAACCAGCTAAGGTTAAGAAATTTCTCTCTCTCAAGTATTTTCCTGTCGCGAAATATCTCCTCAGCACTTACTGACAGTCCCATAAAAAGAGCAACGACAACTGACATGAACATGAATACGGGATAGTTTTTGTTTTCCGAAAAAAGATATGTTCCGCTTTCACTGTACTTTGAGATATAACCTAGGATAAAAGCCAGTAATGGAGCTTCTAGCAGATTTATGGTCATATACTGGGTATCGGCAAGTTTACGAAGAAGGTTGCGTTTTATAAATGTCTTTATCTGGTCTGATCTTCGTGGTACTTTATATTTAATTGGAGTAACAGGTATCTTTTCAGGTTTTTCATACACAACAGGCATCATATTTCTCCTGTATTTTTCGTACCATTCTTTCGGACTTACCTGTCTTCCCTTTCCTGGATATCCGTCATTGTCAATATTTTTAACCTCGATAATTTCGAGTATATTATCTGTCTCTATGTTTCCGCAGTTTGGACATTCGCTTTCGGCAGCATTTGCTTGTGACGTTTCTGTTTTGAAATAGACCAGGGCTTCAATAGGATCACCATCATATACCATATAACCACCCTTATCAAGTATCCAGAGGCGGTCAAACATCTTAAGAATATCAGACGAGGGCTGGTGGATGATAGCAAATATGAGTTTTCCGCTAAGTGTCTGGTTCTTGATAAGGTTCATTACCTTTTCTGAGTCGAATGATGATAGTCCTGAGGTAGGTTCATCAATAAAAAGGACTACAGGTTCACGCATTAGCTCCAAACCGATATTGAGCCGTTTACGTTGTCCTCCACTTACCTTTTTATTCAGTATGTCTCCTACCTGAAGATCTTTAATTTCAATAAGATCAAGATCGGTCAATAAGTTCTCCACAGTCTCATTGAACTGTTCTTCAGTATAATCACCAAAGCAGAGCCGTGCATTAAAATAGAGGTTCTGATAAACAGTTAACTCTTCAATAAGCATATCATCCTGTGGTACATACCCTATCAGACCATTTATCTTTTCAGAATCGGTATGAATATTATACCCGTTTATATATAATTCTCCGTTAGTTGGTTCAACTTTCCCATGCAGAAGATTCATCATAGTGGTTTTACCAACACCGCTTCCGCCCATTATACCTACAAGGTTACCCGATTCAACCCTGAAATTCAATTTCTGAACGCCATTTTCAGAATTCTTAAACAGATATTCGATATTCCAGCCCTCAAATACTATTTTCTCGGAGAATTTTTCTGAAACGAATTCTTTGTAAATCTTCGAATAGTATATTGGTTCAATTCCCTGGCCTTTTAAATTCACACCTTTCTCAAGCAAATAAGGCCTGAAGGCAATAATATCCCTGCCTTTGAAATAGAGTGCCAGTGGACCATCATAAGTAAGCAGCAGAGTACCTGTACTTTCGATATGAAGAATAACAAGATGTCCTTTAAAGCCTTTAATCCTTATATGATGCCATTTATCATAATTTTTATACAGGGCTGAAACTGATTCTTTTGGATCATCACTTTCGATAAGAAGAATACATTCGGGAGAAATTTCATCGAATGTCCTGCCAATCATAAAGGCAGAAGCATTATCATATTCTTTTTTGGAAATACTAAAAGTCTTGGCAACGATGTCAATGATTGTTTTTTCCTGTTCTGTTATCATTCCATCTTCAAAAGCGAACTCTATCAGCTGAAGAAATACAATCATCCTCTCTTCAAGAAAGAGTCCTTTTTTTATCTGCCTGCAAATGTTGGTGATCTGGAATGTTATCAGTGAATCTTCATCTGCCAGTTCTGTTTTGTCAACGCTTTTTAATTCATTGGAATAGAATTCAAGATTATTTTCGAAGAGTGCGAAATACTCCTCTTCCAGTTCCCTGTTAAGATATCGCCTCAGGTAACTACGAAGAATTTTTCTGCCACGAGATGTTATGCCTGCAGGATTAACTGTTGAGACAATTGCAAAAATATGGATCAATGCTAATAATACTGACTCCCTCATGAATATCTCAACTAAAAAAAAGACCGCAAAGTCAAATGCTTTGCGGTCGAAAATTCAACAAATATCTATTGTACAATCATGCTTCTTACTTCTTCCATTGCCTCAGTAATATCCGTAATGTTTTTTTGGGTCAGACTTGTTCCCAATCCTTCATACACCTTCTTTATGGGATCCATTTTTTTGACAAAATCACTTACAAGAGGCTCATCCTCATAAGGTGCGGTTACTTCCAGATAAAGTTCAAATGATTTTTTCTGTTCAAGAAGGTTTTTAGATATCCCTGCTACATGGTAAGCAGCTTCAGAAACATGTGTTGTAAGATACATTCCTTCAACCCATGCACCACCAACAACCAGAAGAGCAAGAGGTTGCTGTTCATTATCACTCAAATATGCATATGTATTATCAAATGCTTCTGTAAGAATCTCAACAAGTTTGTCTTTGTAATCATAATTCTGCCTTATCCTGTCATATAATGTCTGATCATAGATCTGTGACATATTAAGTTCAGCAGCAAGATATCGAATGGCATCAAGGTAATTGATAATCTCCTGCTGAATATTATATAGTGTTGCATAGCTGAGATCAGCTCCATATACTCCCATATTTATTGCCTTGGCTGTACTAGTGAAATATTTTTTGTAATTTTCAACAGGATTGGAAATCCCAAATTGGTAACCAACTTCAAGATCTTGCAGCATTTTTATCACTTCAGCAGAAGAGGGCAAAGGATAAACATTTGATTCTATCTCACCTTCAATTGTTTTTAGCTGTTCAAGTTCTATCTTTTTTTGTTCTTTCGTATCTCCTGATTTACATGATTTACAAGACGTAATACCTGTCATGCTTAATATAAAAACCGGAAGTAAAAGGACTGTAATAATTCTTTTCATAAACTCTTTTTTTTATTATAGACCATATCAAAAATCGCCCATAAAAGTAATAAAAATATTATACAAACACTTATATAGCTTCTAATTTGGATTTTATCCCGGAATAACAATAACTAAGGTCAATATATTTATTGCTAATTTACTACCATATATTCCCATGAGTTTTTAATAAGATGTTTTTATTTATATTTGACCCTCTGAAATCAGACTCCAGGATTAAGCACGATATACTGCTTTTCTGAGAAGAAAATTAATTAGGCGGATGAATAATAAGATGCAGGTAAGACTGGTGCTGGAAGATGGAACAGTATATAATGGCAGGTCATTCGGAAAACCAGTTCCTGCTGCCGGAGAAGTGGTATTCAATACTGCAATGACCGGCTATCCTGAAAGCCTTACAGATCCTTCATACCGCGGCCAGATTCTTTGTCTGACATATCCCCTTGTTGGAAATTATGGAGCACCGGCAAGAAGTGAGGAAAATGATCTTTTCAGGTTTTATGAATCATCATCAATACATATTTCAGGTCTCATAGTATCCGATTATTCTTTCGAATACAGTCACTGGAATGCATCTGAGAGTCTTCATGAGTGGCTGCTCAGAAATAATATACCAGGAGTATATGGAATTGATACAAGAGCTCTTACAAAAAGGATCAGGGAAAAAGGAGTAATGCTTGGTAAAATTGAACCTGAAGGCACAGAGATACCTTTTTTTGATCCGAACAAGGTGAACCTGGTAGCCGAAGTCAGTACCCAGGAAAAGAAAATCTATGGTTCAGGAAAATACAGGATAATACTTGTAGACTGCGGCGTTAAGTACAACATAATCAGAAATTTATTAAAACGCGACACAACCATTATCAGAGTGCCGTGGGATTATGATTATCACGATGAGGAGTACGATGGGCTTTTCCTCACAAATGGTCCGGGTGATCCTAAAATGTGTACAACCACAATAGAAAATATTAAAAGGTCTTTCGAGCAAGATATACCTGTCTTTGGAATCTGTCTCGGAAACCAGTTGATGGCTCTGGCTTCAGGTGCCGACACTTATAAGCTCAAATATGGACACAGGAGTCATAATCAACCTGTCATAAAAATCGGAACCAATAAAGCATACATCACATCACAAAATCATGGCTACGCAGTCGATAACAACACACTAAAAAAGGATTGGGAGCCGCTCTTCATAAATATTAACGATCAGACCAATGAGGGTATGCTACACAAAACCAAACCTTTCTTTTCTACTCAATTTCATCCGGAGGCTTCGGGCGGACCTACAGATACAGATTATCTCTTTGATGAATTTATAGATAATATTAAAAAAAGAAAGAAATGACCCCCAGCC
>CAZTXH010000228.1:0-4385 GCA_964617415.1 uncultured Rikenellaceae bacterium
GAGATGGAGAACATGGTGAGGGTTCAATCGCGGAAGCTATGACTGCAGCAAGCCATTATAGTCTGGATAACTTAATTACAATTGTAGACAGGAACAGGCTGCAGATAAGCGGTAACACGGAATATGTAATGGCTCTTGGTAATCTGGCAGAAAGATATGAGGCTTATGGATGGAATATATTGGAATGTGATGGCAACAATATTTCCGATATTATTGAAACTATATCATCAATAAAAACCGATACAGGCAAACCGACGTCGGTAATTGCACATACTATAAAGGGGAAAGGCGTTTCATTTATAGAGAACAAAGTTTCATGGCATCACAGGGTTCCTACAAAAGAAGAGCTGAATGAGGCAATAGGTGAGCTCGATAATATTCTCAAACTGCAGTATCATGGAAGTTAGTGGAACACCCTGACGAAAGGTATTTGCCGATACTATTCTCGAAGAAGCCTGCAGGAACAAGGATATTTTTGTTGTAGCTTCAGATTCAAGGGGAAGTGCAAAACTGGAAGAGTTTACTGAAAAACTTCCCGAACAGTTTATCGAAGCAGGTATTGCAGAACAGAATGCTGTTGGTATTGGAGCAGGACTGGCATTATGCAGTAAAAATGTGTTTGTGTGCGGCCCGGCGTGTTTTTATACCTCCAGGGCATTGGACCAGATCAGGATTGATGTTGCTTATACCGGTACCAATGTAAAGATTATCGGGATAAGCGGGGGTGTAAGTTATGGGGCATTGGGTACAAGCCACCACAGCCTTCATGACATTGCTGTCATGCGGACATTTCCGGGCATGAAGGTCTATCTGCCGGCCGATCGTTATCAGACTGAAAAGTTGACACGTTATCTGGCAAAGACCACTGAATCGGCCTATGTGCGTCTGGGAAGGGATGCTGTACCTGATGTTTATACTGCAGAAGATCCTTTTATTCCCGGTAAGGCAAATTTACTCTCCGAAGGTAAAGATGTTGCAATTATAGCCAGCGGAGAAACAGTCATTCATGCACTCGAGGCTCATCAGATACTTAGAAAAAGGGGAATCAATGCCAGGGTAATTGACATGCATACATTGAAACCTCTTGATACGGATATAATTATCCAGGCAGCATCAGAAACGGGACATATAATCACTGTTGAGGAGCACAGTATATGTGGCGGACTGGGAGCTTCTGTTGCAGAAGTAGTAGTTCAGAATTTTCCTGCTAAAATGAAGATTATTGGAATTCCTGGTGAGAATGTCATTCATGCAAGTCCGCCAGAGATCTTTAAACATTACGCATTGACTTCAGATAACATTGTAAATGAAGCAATAAAGTTGTTAGGTTAAAGATTCCTTTTGGTTTATGTGAAAGATGCACAATACTGTGATTCAACTCTCTCTCACACTCACACTATTTTATGTCTGTCCTCATCGATAAATATCTATCTTTGCGGTTTTCATAAACAGTGGATATAACTGAAAAGCTGACATACCGGAGGATTTTTCTTTTCTGGGGGCCCTTGGCCCTTACCTGGTTGATGATGGCCTTTGAGCAACCTTTCCTCATTGCCTTTATAGCACGACTGAATGAAGCAAAATTCAACCTTGCCGCCTTTGGTATAGCAGGATCGTTTGCCATGATTATTGAAGCACCGATAATAATGCTGATGAGTGCCTCCACGGCCCTTGTTACGGGGCGCAATTCCTACAAAAAGCTGAAGTACTTTACAGATATACTTAATGCCGGCATTACAGGTATCCAGCTCATCATCCTTATTCCGCCAGTATTTAACTTTATTGTTATTCGTCTCATGGAGGTGCCCGAGAATGTTGCAAGGCTTGCCCACATTGCACTTCTTATCTTTCTTCCCTGGGCTGCATCGATAGGATACAGGAGGTTCTACCAGGGTATTCTTATCAGGAATAACCTTACCAGGCGTGTAACTTACGGGACCCTGGTCCGGTTGTCGATCATTGTGATTATGGGATTGCTGCTTTATATTGCAGGAGTTAGAGGGGCATACGTTGGTGCAGGGGCAATGGCGCTGGCTGTCATGTGTGAAGCAATAGCAACAAGAATGATGGCTTCCGCGACTCTGAAGGTTTTGCTTGAGAAGAAAGATACTGAGAATGGTAATCTTCGCTTAAGATCAATTGCCAGGTTCTACTTTCCGCTTGCGTTAACCTCGATACTTTCACTTGGTGTACATCCGTTCGTCACATTCTTCCTGGGCAGGAGCTATATGGCAGTGGAGTCACTGGCTGTTCTCCCTGTTGTGAATTCTCTGGTATTTATTTTCAGGAGCATGGGATTATCATACCAGGAGGTGAATATTGCCCTTATTGGGGAAAAGAAACAGAACTACAGGGTATTGAGGAATTTTGCTATATACCTTGGAATTATGGTAACGGTTCTGATATCAGTGCTGGCTTTCACTCCCCTGGCTGATTTATGGTTTATAAACGTCTCCGGCCTGAGTACGGAACTTGCAGATCTGTCATATCTTCCGCTTAAGATAATGATACTTCTACCGGTGCTTACCGTCCTTCTGAACTTCCAGAGATCCTCCCAAATAATAAACGGTACCACGGACCCGATCTCAGTGGCAACAGCAGTGGAGCTTATTGGGATAATTGTGGTATTGCTCGTATGTGTGGTATTCCTGAACCTTATTGGTGTGGTTGCTGCCTCCATCGCTTTTATACTAGGTCGAAGTATGTCAAATATCTACCTGATACCGAAACAGGTGGCAGTGGTGAGAGGATGGAATGTGAAATTGTAATTCATATGAAGACACCTGATTATGAGCTTCTCATGCAACAGGTTGATGACATAGGTATCAGGTTGAATAATTATATTAAATCGATCGGCAAAAACAACTGACAATCGAATGACGGCACGACTCTGTGCACCGAACCCGCGTCCAATTGAATTATTAATAAAAAATATGTTATGAGTTAACCCCAAACCCCTTCATTTCAACATAAACACTTATATTTGATTAATAATTTGTCAAATCTCATTAGACCATCTTAAAAATGTACGACGATCAAAGTGAAAAATATAAGAAACATTTTGGTGAGTTGCAGTCTGTTAGTATTGATGAGTATCTTCTCATAATTGGAGCAAAAGAAGTTGAAGAAATAAAGCGGTTGTCAGTCCTGCTGCAAGGCAGATCCTGGAGTCATGTCAATTCAACATTTGAAGGTGGAGGAGTTGCTGAGATGTTAAAAAGCGTTGTTCCAATAGCTAAGGGACTGGGTATTAACTGTAAATGGTATTGTATTGAAGGAAGCGATAATTTTTATTCAATAACAAAAAGATTTCATAATATCATTCAGGGATTAGATCAACACTTCAGTGTGGAAGATCTGCTGGAAACCTACCTGGAAACCAATAAGAAAAATTTTAAAGGGGAAAAAATTATATCTGACATGACCGTTGTGCATGATCCTCAGCCGTGTGCGTCTGTTATTCATGGCAATTATGAAGGAAAGATAATCTGGAGATGTCACATTGATACTTCGGAAGCAAATGAAATGATCTGGAATTTTCTGCTTCCTTACATAAATAACTACGATGGTTGTATTTTTTCGAAGAAAGAATTTGTAAAACATGGAATTAAGAAACCCGTATACGCTATAACTCCTGCTATTGATCCATTAGTCATCAAGAACCATCAACGTTCGGAAAAAGAAGCTTATGATACACTTTCTGCTTTTTGGTCAAAATATAATATAGATCCTGACCGACCAATTATACTTGGTGTATCCAGGTATGATGTTCATAAGAATCAGGAACAGATTATTAAAGCGTTCAGTAAGGTTAAGAAGGATAAATCTATCCGGAATCTCAAGCCAGTATTAATTCTGGTAGGTAACTCAGCCAGTGATGATCCGGAGGGAATGAGAATGTATCGGAAAATAAAAGAAGCTGCAAACAACGATCCGGATATTCATATATTATTGAACATTGAAAATAATGATGAATATGTAGGGGCACTGATGAAAGTCGCCAAAATATTTATCCATATTTCCACAAAAGAGGGATTTGGCCTTGTTGTTACAGAAGCTCTTTGGCAGGGAACGCCGGTAATTGGAAGTAATGTAGGTGGTATCAACCTGCAGGTAATTAATGGCAAAACAGGTTATCTTGTTGATCCAAACAAACTAGATGATATTATCATTTTCATGAAATACCTGTTACTTAATCCACAGGAAAGAGAAAAGCTTGGGTACAATGCCATTGAATATGTAAGGGATAATTTCCTGATCACTACTTTGGTTAAGAAATATTTGATACTGATGCGCTTCCTGTTAGGGATTGATTTCCCATATTTCAGTATTTAAATATCGTTTAGACAAAACATTATCTGTAACAACTGTGTGCTACATATGAA
>CAZTXH010000229.1:0-4382 GCA_964617415.1 uncultured Rikenellaceae bacterium
GGATAAAGCTATTCGCTGCTACAGTCTTATTCCTGGCATATGTTGCCCTGACCTATGCGGCAAAGTTGATAAAATTCCCCCTTTTGGGTCTGAGTGATACAGCATGGACACTCATCCTGGTGGCAATATACCTGATAATTGCTTTCATACCTATGATCCTTAATTATCAGTTTGTTTTCTTTTCTGACGAAGGAGAAAATATTGTGTTTCGATATTTTACAGCAGGAATTGTGGGTGGGAAAAAGAATTCTGTCGAAATAAACAAAAGAGCATTTAAAGGATATAAAACCGAATCAAAATATTTTGGCCTTGTCCGTAGTGTGATTTTGTTCCAGAAGATGGGTGAGGGAATAGCAAAATATCCACCAGTATATATAAGTGCATTAAACCATGAGCAACAATCCAAATTATTTGCAACACTTAACAAGTATGTTCCTGAAGAATGAGTTATATCATCGGATAACATGAGTTAAATCATTTTTAATGAATAAAGCAGAATTGATCTTTGATGAAATAATATCGACAGAGTAAAAAGTTGGCATTTGGCAAGAGTAAGTTGCCAACTGTTTACTGCCAATTTACTACACCAATAACATGTACTTAATTATACTTACAAATTAATAACCTATAAGATTCTAATTTCATGAATGTGGATAAAATAATGAATAACCTGGAGAAGAAGCATCCGGGTGAGGTTGAATATTTACAGGCTGTCAGGGAGGTCATTGAATCCATTGAGGAAGTATATAATGAAAATCCCCAGTTCGAGTCAGCCAATATTATTGAAAGAATCGTTGAACCTGATCGTACATTTACTTTCAAGGTTCCCTGGATTGATGATGAGGGAAATGTAAGGGTAAACCTTGGATACAGGGTACAGTTTAATAATGTTCTGGGTCCTTATAAAGGCGGCCTTCGTTTTCACCCAAGTGTAAACCTCTCCAGTCTCAAGTTCCTTGGTTTTGAACAGACTTTTAAAAATGCACTTACAACCCTTCCAATGGGAGGTGGAAAAGGCGGGTCCGATTTTGATCCCAAAGGTAAATCAGCAGGTGAGGTGATGCGTTTCTGCCAGGCTTTTATGATCGAACTGTGGAAATACATAGGACCGGAAACTGATGTTCCTGCTGGCGATATTGGTGTTGGGGGTCGTGAAATTGGTTATCTGTACGGTATGTACAAGAAACTCAAAGGAGATCATACCGGTGTCTTTACCGGCAAGGGGACAAACTGGGGAGGATCACTTATCAGACCAGAAGCTACCGGCTTCGGAGGAATATATTATGCACAGGAGATGCTGGCATCTAAAAATGAAACATTTGAGGACAAGAGTGTCGCAATATCAGGTTTTGGTAATGTTGCATGGGGTGCTGCACTCAAAGTAACCGAAGTGGGAGGAAAGGTTGTTACTATCTCCGGACCCGACGGTTATATCTATGATGCGGAAGGTATATCAGGAGAGAAAATTGAATATATGCTTGAATTACGTGCATCAAATCAGGATATCGTTAAGCCATATTCCTATGCTTTCGAAGGAGTTGAATTTCACGAGGGGAAAAAACCATGGGAAAGAAAAGTTGATATTGCCCTACCCTGTGCAATCCAGAATGAACTGGATGGCGACGATGCTGCCTCTCTTATAAATAACGGTGTTCTGCTGGTAGCTGAAATATCAAATATGGGCTGTACACCTGAAGCTGTTGAGGCATTTCATAAAAATAAGATACTATTTGCTCCGGGTAAAGCTGTAAATGCCGGTGGCGTTGCAACTTCAGGACTTGAGATGACACAGAACGCCATGAAACTGAAATGGAACAGGGAGGAGGTCGATAAAAGACTTCACAAAATTATGAGTAATATACATGAACAGTGTGTGAAGTATGGTAAGCAGCCAGATGGTTACATTGATTATGTAAAAGGTGCAAATATATCAGGTTTTCTCAAGGTGGCAAATTCTATGCTGGATATGGGGGTAGTGTGAACCCCCGGTCCAATCCTAACACGATTCTCATTGTTTAAAAAAAATTTGCCCCACTTTAGGGGGGATGGGGGGTTTTTTCTATATTTACATGTCTCAATTCTTCGTGCTATGCCAGAAGAGATTTTGTTGAAACATAAGATCGCTTTAGGTCTTATACCACGCATTGGTGATATTAACGCCCGTAAACTTGTTTCACACTTCGGTAGCGTAGAGGCTATTTTCAATGAATCATACAGGAACCTTACCAGAATACCAGGTATAGGTTCAGGACTTGCAAAATATATCAGTAATCGTTCATATCTTGATATAGCTGAAAAAGAGGCCGAATATGTCACAAAAAATAATATCAGGACATTCTTTTATCTCAATAATGACTATCCTTTCAGGCTTAAGCAGTGTGATGATTCTCCTGTTGTTTTCTTTTTTAAAGGTAACTGCGACCTTAATACATCTAAAATACTGAGTGTTGTCGGTACACGAAGCGCTACGATCGAAGGAAAAGAGATATGTGAAAAAATTCTCGCCGGCCTTGCTGAAGGACATCCCGATCTTATTATTGTTAGCGGATTGGCTTATGGTATTGATATAACCTCCCATAAAGCTGCTATGTCAAATAATCTTCAGACAATAGGTGTTCTGGGACATGGTTTCAAGACAATCTATCCAGCTATCCACAGGTCAATAGCCGAAGCCATGATAAGAAACGGAGGATTGATAACTGATTTTTTCTCAGACGCATTGCCTGAGCGTAATAATTTCATCAAAAGAAACAGGATCATCGCAGGTTTGTCAGATGCTACACTGGTTATACAGTCAGACTTAAAGGGTGGAGCACTCATCACAGCTGATATTGCAAACTCTTATAACAGGGATGTTTTTGCTGTTCCCGGAAGACCGGAAGACCAATACTCTGCCGGTTGTAACAGCCTGATAAAAAGCAATAAAGCTGCTCTTGTCGAGAGTTCACAAGATATCGAATATTTCATGGACTGGCAACCAGAAAAATCCAGAGAACCGGTTCAAAGGTCATTGTTTACAGAACTGAACGAAACAGAAAAAAAGGTATATGAACTGCTTTCCGATGCCGGTGAATTGACAATTGACGCAATATGCAGATCCATTGATCTTCCAATAGTCAAATTATCCCCCCTCCTCCTGCAAATGGAATTCAAAGGTGTAATAAAATGTTATCCGGGAAATATCTACAGGACAACCTGAAAAGAGAATAATCATTTTGTATTTTATAAATTTTTAATGGAGATAAAAAAGAAGATGTTTATTGTTTTTGTTATTTTTAGTTCCTTGTAACTCTTAATAAACTTATACTATGGATCCCAGAGTAGAGCAGTTCATGTCTGTAATAAAGAAAAGAAATCCCGGGGAAAATGAATTTCACCAGGCAGTACAGGAAGTTACTGAATCGTTGGTCCCTTTTATTGAGGAACATCCTAAATATAAGTATTCCAGAATTCTTGAGAGGATCTCAGAGCCTGAGAGGACAATCATATTCAGGGTTCCATGGCTTGATGACAAGGGTGAAGTACAGATCAACCGGGGATACCGTATTGAAATGAACAGTGCTATCGGACCATATAAAGGCGGCTTAAGATTCCATCCTACTGTGAATCTGGGTATCCTGAAATTCCTTGCCTTTGAACAGGTTTTTAAAAACAGCCTTACCACTTTACCGATGGGAGGTGGTAAAGGAGGTTCGGATTTCGATCCCAAAGGCAAATCCGATAATGAAGTAATGAGGTTCTGCCAGAGTTTTATGTCAGAACTGTTCCGACACATAGGCGCTGACACCGACGTCCCCGCCGGTGATATAGGAGTTGGCGGCAGGGAGATTGGTTTTCTGTTTGGTCAGTATAAAAGACTTCGTAATGAATTTACCGGTGTTCTTACCGGAAAAGGAATTGAATGGGGAGGCTCCTTAATCAGGCCTGAAGCAACAGGTTATGGTGTAACATATTTTGCCCGGGAGATGCTTGGCACACGTGGTGAAACTATTGAAGGTAAGACCGTATGCATCTCGGGATCAGGTAATGTAGCCCAGTATACAACAGAAAAAGTTACACAGCTTGGAGGGAGAGTAGTTACATTATCCGACTCAAACGGATTCATCTATGATCCTAAAGGTATTGATGCAGAAAAACTAAAGTTCGTTCTGGAACTGAAAAATGTCAAACGTGGCCGAATAAAAGAGTATGCCGAGAAATATAATGTGGAATATTTTGAAAATCAGAGGCCATGGATGATCAAGTGTGATATTGCTATGCCCAACGCAACCCAGAATGAAATAAATGAGGAGGAGGCAAAAACACTTGTCAAGAATGGTTGTGTATGTGTAGCGGAAGGTGCAAACATGCCGTGTACGCCGGAAGCAGCGGAGATTTTTATT
>CAZTXH010000230.1:0-4353 GCA_964617415.1 uncultured Rikenellaceae bacterium
ACGAAATAGGGATCAGAAAAGTAATGGGGGCAGGTACAATTAACATACTCTGGACAATGGTAAAAGAGTTTCTTATTCTTATCCTTATATCACTTGTGATTGCATTACCTGCCGGTTGGATAATTACCGGGAATCTGCTGAAACAGTTTGCCAGCAGAATTGACCTATCGCTAATGGTGTTTGCTGCCATAGCTGTTGCCTCAATTATTGTGGCTCTTTTCACTGTAAGCTTTCATGCATATAAGGCTTTATTAATTAATCCGGCTGTAGCATTAAAAGTTGAGTAAATCAATACTATTTATATTTACATAGAAAACATATACATTAATAATAATTTCTTACAAAATGTTCAAAAATCTCATCAAATACAGTTTACGTTCTTTTAAACGACAGCGTTCTTATATAATTATAAATATTCTCGGCCTTTCAATAGGCATTGCGTGCAGTCTTCTTATTGCTTTATTCGTCATAAATGAAGCCAGTTACGACAGTTTTAATGTTAAGAAAGACAGAATATACAGGCTGATATTAAATGGCAAGATAGGGGGTCAGGAAATTACAGGGGCTTTCACATGCTCTCCGATCGGTCCTACAATGTTAAGGGAATTCCCTGAAGTGGAAGACTACCTCAGAATGTCTGGTCGTGGACCTACAATTGTTGAATATGAGGATCTTACTTTTACAGATGAAAATGTTATAGAAGCTGATTCCACATTCTTCAATTTCTGGTCAATACCTTTATTGAAAGGAGATCCGAAAGAGGTCCTTAACAAACCCAGAACAGCAGTAATTACTGAATCAATGTCAAAGAGGATATTCGGAAATGAAGACCCGATAGATAAACCAATAAAGATAGGGAATGATACTGCACGGTATATTATTTCCGGAATGATGGCAGATGTCCCCGGAAACTCTCATTTTGATGCACATATTGTTACATCATTCATGACTAATCCACGGTCTCAGAATCCGATATGGTTAAGTAACAGCTTCAGTACTTATATTCTTTTAAAACCAAATACTGATTACAAAAATGTGGATGAGAAGATCATTTCAATGCTTGAAAAATATGTGGGTCCTGAAGCCCAGCGGTTTATGGGAATAAGCTTTGAAGAATTCCTTGCACAGGGAAATAAATACAGGTTCTTTCTGCAAAACCTCTCAGATATTCATCTCGATCCATCTATTATACAGGAATTTAAGGATCCTAGTGATCCCAAATACCTATATATCTTCGGAACCATATCAATACTTATTCTTCTGATCGCAGCGGTTAACTTCATGAATCTTGCTACAGCCCAGTCAGCCAGAAGATCAAAAGAGGTAGGAATAAAGAAAGTAGCAGGTTCAACGAGAAAAATACTTGTATCTCAGTTCCTTTCAGAATCATTTATACTCTCATTTACCGCACTTTTAATTGCACTGGTCATAATATGGATTACTCTTCCATACTTCAATAATCTTCTTGGAACAAGTCTGAAACTCTCTCTTTTAAATAAGTGGTACACAATCCCGGCTCTTCTTCTCTTTACTTTATTTGTAAGTTTTCTGGCAGGAAGTTATCCCGCCCTGTTCCTTTCATCATTCAATCCTAACGAGGTTCTGAAAGGAAGCACCGTTGGCAGTAAACATAATGGCACACTGAGAAGGATTTTGGTAGTATTTCAATTTGCAGTATCTATACTTTTGATTACCAGCACATTAATTATGTACCGCCAGATATTTTTTATGTTGAACAAAGATGTAGGATTTAACAAGGAAAATATGCTTGTTATTAACAGGGCGCATGTACTCGGATCAAGGATTGAAGCATTCAAGGATGACATAAAAGAGATTCCGGGGGTAATTAACATTGCCGGTTCCACTGCTGTTCCCGGCCGTACTAACAACACTAACGGTTATGGTATCGAAGGTCGAAGAGAAGAGACAATCCTGATGTCGACATCCTGGGTGGATTATGATTTTATTGATACATATGGAATGTCTCTTACAGAAGGCCGAAATTTTGATAAATCATTCACCACCGACGAAGAGGCCTGTATAATTAATGAAAGTGCTCTTAAGAACTTTAAAATAAATGATATTTCACAAACAAGATTTATGTTGCCCCGGGATTCGGGCAGGTTTATCTATTTACAGATTGTAGGTGTGGTTAAGAATTTCAACTTTGAATCGTTGCGTAATCCCATACAACCTTATGTCTTCTTACTGAAAGGAGATGATAACCTGTGGGGATATGTAACAATAAGTCTCTCAGATCAAAATGTCCAGCAGACTATAAGTCAGATCGAAAGCAAATGGAAAGAGTTCACATCGAATGATCCAATGCAGTATTTCTTTATAGATGAGGATTTCGAGCAGATGTATATTCAGGAAAAGCAGAATGCACAACTGGCAGTGATATTCTCCATTCTGGCTATCTTCATTGCTGCTCTCGGGTTATTTGGCCTCACTTCGTTTACAGTTGAACAAAGAACAAAGGAAATAGGAGTGAGGAAAGCAATGGGATCATCAGTTGCGGGGATCTATATGGTCATTTCGAAAGAGATTGTAATACTCGTTGCAATATCTGCAATAATTGCCTGGCCACTTATCTACTTTATTGCAAAAAAATGGCTGGAGAATTTCTATTACCGAATAAGTCCGGGTGTCATAACATTTATTGCCGGATTGTTTGTCGCAATATGTGTTGCACTGCTCACGACAAGTTACAGGATAATGAAAGCAGCGAGAGTAAATCCTGCGGAATCGCTTAAATACGAATAATACAATACTCAATGTTCAGGAACTACTTTCTTGTAACATTCCGTAACCTGCTAAAGAACAAAGTCTTCACTATAATCAACATTGTTGGTCTGGGTGTTGGTCTATCTGTCTGTATAGTTGCCTTCTTCAATCACATGTTCAATTATGAGTTTGACAGAACTCATGAGAATTTTAACGAGATCTACAGGATTAACTGTTACAGGGACATGCAGGGCAGAGAGCAGGAATATGGCGTTGTACCTGCTACACTGGGACTGGAGA
Source organism: uncultured Rikenellaceae bacterium (assembly GCA_964617415.1). Taxonomy (GTDB): domain Bacteria; phylum Bacteroidota; class Bacteroidia; order Bacteroidales; family VadinHA17; genus LD21. Next base: position 3,028 of record CAZTXH010000230.1, read on the forward strand.
TAAGAAACGACATCCCGGGAATAATAAGAGCTTCAAGATTTCAGAGAACAGGATCCCCGGTAAAGATAGGGGATAACATGTTTCAGGCACGGATTTCATTTGTCGATCCTGATTTTCTTCAGATCTTCACCCTGCCATCTGTCAGAGGTGATACAAAATCAATTCCTGGCTCCGGTGATATACTACTGAGTGAGACCATGGCTCATACATTATTCGGTGATGATGATCCATTGGGAAAGATTATTTCAATATTTAATGATCAAAGCGAGGAATTTACCTATACGGTTTGTGCTGTATTTGAAGATTTTCCCGATAATTCAAGCTTCAGGATAGATATAATCGGCCGGTTCGATAATTTCCTCAGGATGTGGGATGTTGATGATGCAAACTGGAGGTTACTGATCAGTGGACTATTCATCCAGGTACCCGATAAATCGATAATCCCCTCAATAACAAGATCACTTGCCGGTTATATTGCTGTCCAGAACAGAGTAAGGGAAGATTTCAGGATCAACAGATTTACTCTTGTTCCACTAAAGGATGTAGGCTCCAACACAAGAAATATATGGGGATCAAGTCTCTTTCCTTCTTTACATCCTGCAGCACTTTTTGCTCCCCCGATTATGGCAGTCTTCATTCTATTAATAGCCTGTTTCAATTTTGCCAACACATCAGTTACAGCATTTAGCAAAAGACTGAAAGAGATAGGATTAAGAAAGACTTTCGGAGGACAAAGGAAACAGCTGCTCACGCAGTTCATGCAAGAAACACTTATCATTTGTCTTTTTGCCCTTTTCATAGGTATTGCTCTGGCATACATACTTGTCCCGGCTTACAGTAACCTGTGGGCATATATGACTATTAAACTCACCTTTGGTAAATACGGAATATTCTGGATTTTTCTTCTCTTTCTCCTCCTCCTGACAGGATTTTTATCTGGTGTATACCCGGCATTGCATGTCAGCTCATTCAGTCCGATATATGTTTTCAGAGGAGTAACCCTCTTCAGAGGCTCAGGCAAATTATCTGTAATTCTTCTGACATCTCAGTTCGCCTTTTCGATAATCGCCCTTGTTATGGGGTTGGTTTTTACAAGGAATGCTGATTACCAGAGGACTCTTGACCTCGGATATGACAGGGATAAAATCATTGTCGTTCCGGTTCCTCCGGAGATAAGCCTGTCTCTTAAGAATGAGATTCTTGCGAATCCGCAAGTAATTTCTGCAGGAGGAACTTATGAACATATTGGATGGGGAAGCTATCGCAGACCTATAGAGGACGCTGAAAAACAACTTGAAGTTGCTGTTCTTGATATTGGTCCGGAGT
>CAZTXH010000231.1:0-4324 GCA_964617415.1 uncultured Rikenellaceae bacterium
CTTCAATACCTGTCAATTGTGCGTTAACGACAGTCAGAAAATGAATACTCAAAAAGAAAATAATCAGTAAGCTGTAAATTGATTTTTTAATCATAGGTATTGATTTCCTTGTTTATGAATTTATCAGATAAAATTTGTGATAATTAATGTATTTGACTCAGAGGCATAAGAGTCAAATACTCTTAAGGTATTCTGCACTCTCCTTAAATGCTTCCTGGTCCATCTCCACAAAGATATTTTTCAAACCTCCTGTTTCCACAGTATCAAAAAACTCTTTCCAGTCAACAATACCCTGTCCGACAGGTACCTGTGTCTTTTTATCTTCAGCATAATCAGCCAGGTGTGCAGAGATGAAACGTCCGGGATATTTTTTTCATGTTTAATTGATTTGTTTATACTAAGATAGGAAAAATAGTGTAATGGTGCAACGGTTCAAAGGTAAGGCACAAAGGCGTAATATATCCACCACTCCACAACAGACAATTTTTAGTATCTTGTAGCCATTTCAGCTTCAATAATAATAAAAAAGAAATGAAAAAACTGGCTTTAATATTACTATTCTTTCAAATAACTGTAATTTCTTTCAGCCAGGTTATTAAGGGTACAATCTCCGATAAGAATACAAAAAGTACAATCAATTATGCTTCTGTCTATATTAACGGGACCTTTATAGGAACATATACTGATGAGAACGGGAATTTTGAACTGGATATTTCAAAACATAAATCAATGCCACTCAGTATAAGTGCTATCGGGTACTATTCCGTAACACTTGAAGAATATCCAGTCAATAAACCTATAATAGTATTTCTTGAACCCAAGATTTTTGCATTAGATGAAGTTGTAATCAAGGCAAAAGCCCTTAACCGGAAACGGAGGGCAAATATGGTGATATTCCGAAATGAGTTTCTTGGTACTACTGATAACGGAAGGATGTGTGATATACTGAATGAAGAAGATATTACTTTCAACTATGGATCTGATAAAGATACCCTTAAGGCATATGCATTAAAGCCGATACTTATCGAAAACAGAGCATTGGGTTATAAAATAACATACTACCTCGATGCATTTGAATTTTACAGGAAAGATCAATCATTCTTTTTCAAAGGGAATATAATCTTCACAGAAGATTTAACAAGCGATGAATCAAAACAAAAATTCTATACAAGAAAAAGGCAATATGCATATATAGGGTCGAGGATGCATTTCTTCAGGATGCTATATGCGAACAGCCTTGGTGCAACCGGTTTTGATGTAAAGAATCCGGCTGGCATAAAATTGAACATACGCAAGTATGTATTTGCTGATAAAAACGGGAAATATCTTAAGTACAACACCAGTCTTGATTTATACTACTATTCAAGATTTCCTACCAGTTCTATCATCTTTTTAAAAGATAAGGTTTACTTCTATGGCAATGGATATTACGATCCGTCAGGTATACTCTGGGAGGGCAGGCTGGCAATGCATCGTGTCGGAGACTGGCTGCCTTTTGAATATATATACAAAAAATAGAAGTTACTTATTTCTGTAACCTATCCGTGTAACTCCGAGAAATCCGAGGTAAAAATATTTATATCGATAATTAAATCAGATAAATTATATCAATAATATATCTTTGTCGGGGATAAATTTTAGCAAAAAGATATTATGATATACGAAAACATCCTTCAGACCATCGGTAATACTCCTCTTTTGAGGATCAATAATCTGAATCCTAATAAAAACGTTACCATTTATGCCAAGATAGAAGGCAGCAATCCTACAGGAAGCATAAAAGACAGGATCGCCCTGAAGATGATCCAGCAGGCAGAGGCTGAAGGCACACTGGTAAAAGACAAAACGATTATTGAACCGACATCGGGAAATACCGGTATTGGACTGGCAATGATAGGAGTGGTAAAAGGATATGATGTTGAGGTAGTTATGAGCAGGGCAGTATCTTCAGAGAGGATAAAAATGATCGAATCATTTGGTGCAAAAGTGACTTTGACAGATGCAGAACTGGGTACTGATGGTGCAATAAACAAAGCCTGGGAACTTATCAGGGAAAACCCTGAAAAATATTTCATGCCCGACCAGTTCTCGAACAGGTATAATAAGATGGCACACTATAAAACAACAGGGGAGGAGATATGGAAACAGACAAATGGGAAGATTGATTATTTTGTTTCTGCAATAGGAACATCAGGAACAATTATGGGTGTAGGGAAGGCCCTCAGGGAAAATAATCCGAAAATAAAAATTGTCTGTGCACATCCTGTCAAAGATCATTATATACAGGGACTGAAAAACATGGAAGAGGCAATAGTGCCCTCAATATATGATCCTTCGGCTATTGATGAGACAATAATGGTTGAAACCGAAGTAGCCTTTGAAATGACACGGCAGATAGTCAAACAAGAGGGTATCTTTGTAGGTATGAGCAGTGGTGCAGCAATGTATGCCGCAGTAAAAATTGCTGAAAAGATTGAATCAGGAGTGATTGCAGTAATCTTTCCCGATAGGGGAGAGAAATACCTTACTACGGATCTTTTTAAGACATAAATTAGATTACGCTTTTTTTCCTATGCTCTTTAATAAGATCCTCAAGAGTATGTGAATTCAGATAATCGCTTATAAGAGTATTCAAGCCATCCCAGAATTCTTTTACACCACAATTCGGCGCCCGCTCACAAAAGTATTTATCATTCATACAGTCGACCACCGCCACTCCTGGTTCAAAAGCCTTATAGACATCCCCGACCTTTATCTGATCAGGTTTGCGTGTAAGCTTATAACCGCTTTTTTTACCTTTGATATTTATTATAAGTCCTGCGGTTTTAAGGGAAGCAATAATACTATCAAGATACTTGATGGATATATTCTGACGTTCTGCTATATCCTTCTGGAAAACACCATTTCCAGACTCATCCAGTGCTATCTCAAGGATTGCCCTCAGTCCGTATCTTATCTTCGTATTGAATTTCAATTGTGGTAACTTCTTACAGCCAGGCTATACTCTTTTAAACTTATCCCAAATTTAACAATTACTTCATCTGTAACCTTTAGCAATCCGAAAAATTTTTCCGGCGGCTCCAAGCCTAGATCTGTAAGCCTGATTTTTAAGGTTCCAACAAGGATCTGATTATTGTCCCCATCCTCTTTTTCGACCAGACCAATTATATCATATTCCTTTGATATCCCAGCAAAAGTGATATTAACATTTTTTAAAATCACAGGTTTGGTATTATCATCCGGAATATTTAAGTCATCCGGTATTGTAATTGACAGGTATGGATACCTGTCAGCTTTCAACAATACCAGAAAATCATTCAGGGCAGTTTTATTTGTGCATATGAAATCCCTGACCGGGACTATAATACTGGCAATATCAAGTGCCTTGATACCTGACACCTTGCGATAATCGATATTTATTTCATTGAAAGGATAAGAAAAAAGGATCCTGTTAACATTCGATTCCACTTTTATATCAATGTAACCACTTGTAATTAAGTTGCCTGCAGGATCACCTTTAAAAGCTGTTAAAAACAGGCTGGAAAAGAGGAATAATATGGATGGGATCCTTTTCATTTTCGTCTAGAATGCAATTGCCGATTCTACCATAAAACCGTTAAATCCCGCATTACCGCCATAAACCGTAAAATCGCTGTAATTCTGGTCTACGTATTCAACTTTGAGCACTATATTCTTGTTGATGAACCAGCCTGTACTTACCTCAAGGCGGTTTACCTTACTTGATGTCTGGTTCTCAGCAGCATTGTATCTTACTCCTCCGAAGAAATTTTCCACTTTACCAAAGCGGTAAAGTGCTTCTGCTGAATAATGTGAAAAATCAAATTCAGCTCCGCTGAGTGAGGTCCCCTTGATAATCTCGTATGTGCCAAAGAACTCCAGTCCTTTGTATTTTGTGAAAAAGTTAACCATCAACGAGTTATCCTTGTTCGTAAAACCAGGTCCCCATCTGCCTGTAAAGGCGTTAGCTGTAGCATCAATATCACCGGAGCTATTGGTTACTCTCTGCATAACCAGATAAAATCTTGATCCGGTTCTGTCACCATAATATAGAGATCCGAAATGATGCTTTGAAACATGGTAGACAGAAACAGTTGCCCTTAACCTGAAGTCTTCGGTAAATTGTTTGTCATATCCCGCTTTTCCATAGAATCCGAGTTCCTCAGTCATATTATATGGAGTATAGGTATTTGTTGCAGATCTGAAACCAACAAGTGCCGGTTTAAGAGACCCTGTTGTCACAGCTCCCATTACCAGTATTCCGCTTTTCCTGAAGAGAACTTCAAGGGCAGGTGCAGTGGTGAAT